>JAAZNX010000069.1 GCA_012798025.1 Methanothrix sp.
CGCGTGGATTACGCCAAGCGAGCCGTTGAGGCTGCAGTCAAGCTGCTGCAAAGGCTGGGAGGCGACTAGCACATGGTATCGGCACGAATGGCTTCAATCCATGAGTCAACGACCTTGAAGATCTCCGCCATGGCCAAGAAGCTCACAGCCAGTGGGCTGGACATCATCGACATGGGCGTGGGAGAGCCAGATTTCAATACCCCGAAGCACATCGTAGAGGCAGGATGCAACTCCATCAAGATGGGCGAGACGCACTACGCGCCAACTGCGGGCATACCTGAGTTGCGACAGGCAGTAGCAGAGAAGCTCTGCGACGAGAATCTGCTGGAGGTAACGGCAGATGATGTCGTAATAACTCCAGGAGCAAAGATGGCGGTCTTCGCTGCCATTCAGGCGCTGATGCAAGAAGGAGACAAATGCGCTTTTCTTGGTCCTTCCTGGGTGAGCTATGAACCATGTGTGGCCTTTGCCGGTGGAAGCGTGGTATGGGGAAAGGTGGACAAAAAGTTCATGCCAGTCGACCTCGCAGAAAGCATAAATTCAAAGACCAAGTTAGTTCTCGTCAACTCTCCCTGCAATCCCACGGGCGCAGTGTTCGACCGCAGGGTCCTAGAGGAGATTCGCGATTTAGCCTGCGATCATGATCTTTTCGTGATAGCTGATGAGATATACGAGAAGATAATTTACGATCACGAGCACATCAGCATAGGTTCTCTGCCGGGGATGGAGGACAGAACAGTGACCATTAACGGCTTTTCCAAGGCCTACGCCATGACAGGCTGGCGTCTGGGATACCTCACTGGGCCAAGGGAGATTATGAAGTGGGTCACAAGGCTTCTATCGCATTCAGTATCTCAGGCAACGACCTTCGTGCAGCGCGCCGGAGTAGTTGCACTGCGTGGCCCTCAGGATGATGTAGCGGCCATGGTTGCGGAGTTCAAGTCTCGCCGAGACCTACTGGTCTCGGGTCTGAGGAGACTGGGAATACCATGTAACATGCCGGGCGGTGCATTTTATGTATTCCCGGATGTGGCGCAGCTAGGCGGCGGGGATGCCTTCACTGAGAGGCTCCTAAAAGAAGCCCTCATTGCAGCCACACCAGGATCTGCGTTCGGGCCAGGGGGCGTAGACTATGTCCGACTCTCTTATGCCACATCACAGGACAGGATAAGAGAAGCGCTGGAACGGATTGAAAAGATGCTGGGGAGCTGAGAGGCAAAATAATGATCGAGTCTGGAGCGGGCCAGGCGCCAAGTGCACAGCGTCCTTTTCAAATGGGGCCAATCAGCGATGCCTGACCTCGCCCCAGCCCGTTAAAAATGACTTCGGCATTGTGAGGCGCCCTGCTGCCATATCGAGGCCTCCAGAGCAAAAGCTGAGATCAAAGCATGTTGCGCATTTTACAGCGCGCATATCTACGGTCATCAAGATCTTAATTCTGAGGTCAGCTCAAGGGTTTTAACATCGATGGCAAAACGACCAATCCATATACAATTGCCACCACCAATGCCGCCTCGATCGCATACACACCCAGCTGGAATAGATCCATTTTTTCCACGCCATGTTCTTCGGCCATACTATCCCCCAACCTGAAATGGCCTGCTCGGCCAAAAAACTTAACAATATAATTGCGCAAGAAAAGTATTTAAAATTAATGATTCAAAGGCTCGTCATCACGCGATCCTCGTCCTCCTTTCCCTTCTGATGCCCATTGGGTTTGTTGATGAAATAGGTGTACCCCTTCAATGTCCTGTTGAGTTGAGCCTCGATCTGCTCCAGCTCCTTCTTGCTGACGCACTCCTTTTTCGCCACGCAACGGTCCATGATCTCCCAGATGTAATCCTTGGTCTCGTAATTGAAGAAGTCCAGTAGCTTGCGACAGGTGTCACCTTCCACCTTCTGGCAGATGTACCAGTCGCCAGCTTCTACCATGACGTGCACCTCATGGGCGCAGCCAAGTAAGTTGTGGAAATCCCCCAAAGTGTCTTGATAAGCCCCCAGAAGGAAGATGCCCAGGTAGTAGTCCTCATTCTCCATCAGAGTGTGCATATCCAGGTACTCCAGGCCCTCGCTGTCGCCTGCATAACGCTTGATCTCTCCGTCCGAATCGCATGTGATGTCCACGATCCTCCCACGCTCGCAGGGCATCTCGTTTAAGCGATGTAAGGGAATTGTGGGAAAGATCTGCTCCACACCCCACATGTCGGGCACTGACTGAAAGAGCGAGAAGTTGCCGATGTACTTCTGGCTCACCAGCTTCTTCAGCTCCTGAAACTCGTCGGAC
>JAAZNX010000138.1 GCA_012798025.1 Methanothrix sp.
CGAGACGGGTGAAATTTGCGCCAGAGGCTACATGATCATGCGCTGCTACTATAATAATCCCGTAGCGACCGACCAGGTCGTGGATAAGAATGGCTGGCTGCACACGGGAGACCTTGGCATACTCGATGAGAACGACTACTGCAAGATCACCGGCCGGCTGAAGGACATGGTGATCCGGGGCGGAGAGAATATTTATCCACGGGAGATCGAGGAGTTCCTCTACACACATCCAGCGATAAGCGACGTGCAGGTCATCGGTGTTCCCGATGTGAAGTACGGAGAGGAGCTCATGGCCTGGGTAAAGCTGAAGAAAGGTGCTTTTACGACTCCTGAGGAGATAAAGGCCTTCTGTAAAGGGAAGATCGCGCACTTCAAGATTCCCAGATACATCAAGTTCGTAGATGATTTTCCCATGACCGTAAGCGGCAAGATTCAGAAATTCAAAATGAGAGAGATGTCAATTAAGGAACTGGGCCTGGAGGAAGTAGCTAGGATGAAGACTGCTTGAGGCCTTTTTTGGCCCTTGATCATTTTTCGCAACCATGATCTGGCTCTTAGCATTTTTAGCAAAAATAAAGTCAATAATTGTAATTAATGATAAATTTTTCTCGGTAGTTTTTTTAATTTGAACGACATAATGGTTTGGGATCTAGCATGTTCAAGATAGTCAGGCGCAAAGAAATGGCAAGAGGGAATATCATCCTCAACGAGATCGAGGCGCCCATCATTGCCCGCAAGGCCCAACCAGGACAGTTTGTAATTCTCAAGGCGAACGAAAAAGGGGAGCGCATACCGATGACGATGGTGGATTCAAACCCAGAGAAGGGGACAATAACCATTCAATTTGCCGTGGTTGGCAGATCCACAATCCTATTCAGTGAGCTTCAAGAGGGAGACTATTATCAAAATGTTGCAGGGCCTCTCGGACGCCCCACTCAGTTGGAGAAGGTTGGGACGGCGATATGCATTGGAGGTGGAACTGGTGTGGCAGTTCTCTATCCAATTGCAAAGAAGCTTCAACAATTGGGAAACAGGGTTATCAGCATCATAGGAGCCCGCAGCGAGGAGCTCATAATCCTTCGCGAGGAGATGGACGCAGTATCGGATGAGCTGCAGATATGCACGGACAATGGTTCTTTTGGCCGCAGTGCTCTTGTCACTGAACTGTTGGAGGAGGTCTTGAAAGAAGAGACTCCAGGAGTCGTTGTGGCCATTGGGCCTGTGCCGATGATGAGACGCGTTTGCGATATCACCAGGCCAAATAACATCAAGACCTTCGTCAGCCTCAACCCGATCATGATCGATGGAACAGGCATGTGCGGAAGCTGCCGGGTGGAGGTAGGGGGCATGGTCAAATTTGCCTGCGTTGATGGGCCTGAGTTCGATGGGCATGAGGTGGACTTCGATCAGCTAATGCAGCGCCTACAAGCCTTCAGGGATGAAGAAAAACAGGCCTTGAAAGCACACGGGGGCTCACAAGTGCACAGGTGCAGGATGGAGGAGGAGATGGCAGTCAAAGATTTGGGCGAAGCTAGGGCGGCTCTGGTCAGGGCGACGTGATCATGTTCAAATGAAGACCAGGCCTCTCCAATCCAGGTAATCCATGATGAAATCAACGGCTTCGACAATTTCGCTGTCCTGGGGAAGACAGTCCACCAGCTTCTTCAGGTAGCCCCTCTCCTCGATGCATGAGAGGGTCACGGGAAAGTAGATGTCGAAGACCCAACTCAAGTACATCAATCTCATGTCGTTTTGGTTTTTCAAAGCCGCTATCTTCACCATCCTTCCTTTCAGTATGTCCAGGATCGCTTCCTTGGAATATCCAGGGCAATTTTCAAGCCCAAAGTCCAAAGCAGGATTGGGATTTTGGGATCTCGTCTCAAAGTGCTCGACTATTAATCCAAGGATGTCCAGCTTATCTGCGTCCCTGATCAACCGAGAAAAGAGAAGGCAGCGGGGGCTCTCAGTCTCTGGGATTTCATATTTATTGTGCAGCCAGATCGCCCTGCGAATCAGGCGTCTTTCATTCTTCGGCAGACTGCACAGGATTCCTGCGCGATTCAAGACCTTCAGCCCGAGAGCCGCGTGGTCTGTGGTGATCCTATCGTCGAAAGATCCATAGTCCTTGAGCTGCTCGAACCTGCCCACGTCGTGCAAGAGAGCCAGCACTTCGGCCAGAGCAAGGTCTTCCTGCCCGAGTTGGAGGGATTTCGCGATTCTTGAGATGTTGTCACAGACTCTGGCGGTGTGCTTCAGCTTGAGGTCTATGTTCTTCTCCAGCTTCGGGTCAGAGCTGTGAAAGCATCTGGTGTAATCGTTGAACCAGGCATGGCAAGAGTAGAGGTAGTCGGAATGTACGGACAGAATTGCATTATTGCGAGATCTAGCCTTCAAGTGTTTTCACCAGCGCGTAAAGCGTTTCATTCGCAGGCACAGATATACCGTGCTTCTTCGCCAGTCGGATCACATAGCCATTTATCGAATCAATCTCCGTGACCTTTCCCTTTTGTACGTCCTGAAGCATACTGGAGGTGTTCAGGGCGGTCTTTGTGGCGACAGAATCGACGAACTTTAAAACGTCATCCTTTTCGGCTTCGATTCCTTCCATCCTGGCGACATTTACGCATTCTTCGACGATCCTCTCGACTGTGCTCTTAAGTTGCCAAGAAAGGACGATTCCATTGCTTTTTCCGGTCAAAGCAGTTATCGGATTTATAACGGAGTTCACGAAAAGCTTACTCCATTGCTGTTTTTTGAAATCAGGCGCAAATTCTATCTCGTATCCTTTCTGCTCGAATCTCTTTTTGAGGAAATCTTTCACGTCGCGGATGATACCGTCCTCAAAAACCGTTTTTGCTATTCCTTTCAGCTCAACCTTTCCGTTCTGCGAAAATTTGACTCCAATGGATGTTACCCCTTCATAGACTCTTTCGGGTGGCAAATTTAGCATCTCTTTATTTCCCATGCCGTTCATTAAAAGGATGAATGTTGCGCGCGAAAATTTACCGTTTAGCAGACCATGCTCTCTTATCTCCCGGGAGACCTGGGGCAGAGAATGGGACTTGACACAAACGATCACCAGTTCTGGATCAAACTGAGAACCACTCAGTTCATCAAAGCTTGAAAAGCAATGCTTGAACTTGAGGGATTTCGTTCCTTCAAAAAGGGTTACTTTTAAGCCATTTTCTTTTATCTCCCCAATGTGGTCCTCTCTTCCCAGAAGCGCAATATCTTCAACCACTTTGCCTTCTGGTGACTCGATGTCAGAGAGCAGAAAGCCGACAAAAGATCCTATCGCTCCCGCTCCGTAAATTAGCGTTCTTATGCTATCACATCCACAAACTGATGCTCATTCGTATTTGGCAAATTTTAATTTATCTCTTTTGCAATGCGATAAAGTGAGCCCCTACGAGTGATGCTATCGAGCCCGCCTTTGGTGGGACGGCGAAAGAGTTTAGGATATGGATGGCTGATGGTCCGTTAGGAGCCAGCAAAAAACAATTTAATCTTGAGGGAGCATATGATGAAGCATATTCTCGTGGCCGCCTTGTCGGCCACACTAATGCTGCTTTCAGCAGTTCAAGCTGAGGAGATCGCTATGAAGAGCATTAAGGTGAATCTCGGCTTTGAGAAGGTCCCAGATGTGCACACATGCGAAGGAAAGGACATCTCGCCAAAAATTGAGGTTCTTGGACTGAATGCCACATCCATGGCAGTGATAGTAGACGACCCAGATGCACCGTCGGGCACCTTCACCCACTGGCTTATCTGGAACATACCGCCCACAGACGTGATACCCGAGGCGATTCCAAACAACGCCACGATCAAGAATCCCATTCATGCAGTTCAGGGAACGAACAGCTTCGGAGAGATAGGGTATGCTGGGCCATGTCCGCCTCCCGGAAAACCGCACAGGTACTTCTTCCGCGTCTTCGGGCTGGACAGCATGTTGGACCTGCGGCCAGGGGCGACGCGCCAGGACCTGGAGAAGGCCATGAAAGGCCACGTGCTGGCACAGGGTGAGGCCATGGCGACCTATGGACGGTGATTTTTTGGGCGGTTCACCAAAACAGCTCTGACAGGAGCGGCTTCTGCATCCTTTACTTTGATGGGAAGGCAGATGAGGGAATATCTTCCGGGAAAGACATTTGCAAGATCGATGCCTTCCAGGATAAGGATGTCGTTTTCCAGGAGTATTCGATGAACTGGGGCAGAATCGTCACCATATCTGTCCACAGAAAGGCAATCGATACCCACCAGGCTGACGCCCATGGATACACAGGCCTGGGCCGTGTCCTTGGACAGATAAACGTAATCTTTTGAGAATGAGGAGCTGTGTAATAGGCGGCGAGAGGAATTATATGTCTTGAAGAGCAGAGCTTCGCCCATATTTACCTTGATGTCATTGAGAGCAGAAACTGGAATCGGGCCGGCCTCGTCCTTGCCCTCAAAGAATACCACCTGAGCTGGAACGATAAAGCGATCTGGTGGGTACACGTCCAGGGCCTTGCCACCTTTGAGAATATGAGATGGAGCATCAAGATGGGTGCCTGCATGCGAACTCATGCTAAGAGCTGAGAGACTATAGCCTGCACCATCCTCTGATCTTGCCATCCACTCCTGGGTGAACTGTCTGTCACCAGGATATGTGGCTATACATCCCAGAGATATGCTGATGTCATAGGTCACTGTGTTGATGTTGCAGGCGTCTGCATCTTCGAGAGGAGGATCGTTTTCATGCTGCATTAGATCGATAGTTATTTCTTATCAAGAATTTTTATGATGTGATATCCAAACTCTGTCTTGATAGGTCCCAGTACCTTTCCTTTTTCGCCTTCGAAAGCTGCCTTCTCGAACTCCTGGACCATGCGGCCTTTGCCAAACCAACCTAGGTCTCCGCCGCTTCTGCTCGATGGGCATTGCGAGTACTTCCTGGCCATCTCGGCAAAGCTCTGGCCCGCAGCAAGCTTTTCTTGAACCTCTTTTGCTTTCTTTTCGGTCTTGCACAGGATATGTGCAGCATGTACTTCTTTTACCATTGTCCACAATGAAGCTTGTGAAGAATAAATAATTAGGGGGTCCAGTACCAAAGATGATCTAACATGGCTCGCCATCGGATAACGCCCAAGGATTACCGAACGATGATCTCCTGCACCCGGCCTACATGACCGTCCTGCAGCCTCACCTTTATGCCGTGCGGATGAAAGTTGGAGTTCGTCAGGATCTCTTTCACTATTCCTCGAGTCCTCTTGCCGGTGCGCTGATCCTTCTTGAGAACTATGTCCACCAGCAGACCAGGGCGAATGTACTTGCGCTGCTGTCCGCTTCTCGCTTGTGGCATTTCAGATTCACAAGGCATTAACCTCACCAATCTCTCTTTCCAGGTCCGAAAGATATCTCTTCAGCACTTCAGCCCTCCGGCTCGCAAGCTCTCTGGCGGTCTTGGTATGCATCCCTGATTGCAGCTTCAGAAGCTTTTTGAAGAAATGATCCAGATTCCACTTTTTGTCGTCAGGCTCTCTGGTCCTGCAAAATGGGTCGTCGGGATTGTAAAGCGCCCTTCCAAGTGTCCCTCCGGTCGTGAAGACTCTGGCAATGCCTATCGCGCCCATGGCATCCAGCCGATCAGCATCCTGAAGAATCTTGGCCTCCATGGTGGCAGGAACGATGCCCTTGGAGAACCTGTGAGCATCCACTGCATAAAGCACTTTTTGCCTGACTTCCATCGAATGTCCGATCTTCCTCAAGAAGTCATCGACAATTCTTGAGCGTTGCGATTGCGTCCTATCGGAAAGTTTTGACCCGTCTCCTGCATCGTGCAAAAGAGCTGCCAAAAGCAGCACCTCCATGTCAGCGCCCTCTTTTTCTCCGATGATTTGAGCGTTATTGTAGACCCTCATGATATGAGAAAAGTCGTGGGCAGGGTCTGCGTCTTTATACATGGTTTGAATCTCGCTTAAAACGGATTTAATATGGAAGCTATTCCTGGAGCACATCAAACAGAGGGGTTTTCGCTCTGGAGATATGAGTGTTTCGAAAATGGATGGTCTGCCTTCATTGAGTTGACCGATCATTCAGGAGTCTCAAAGCCGCTAAAAAATGTGTGGATTGCGTCTGATCGGCGCCCAAATATGGTATGTCTAGGCTTACACGGTCCAAAGATGTGGTTTTTATGTGCGACAACTCGGTGGAGGTACACCACCACATTCTTGTTTTTGCATTTAAGGGTTTAAACATCATATGATATATAAGAATCTATAAGAATCTACTCGCAAACTTTTTTTACGGTCTTCGCAATGGCGATAACTCAGATCATGCCTCAGGATTCAAGGTAAAGGGGCAAGAGATGACCCACCCTCTTTTGAGGGGGTGGGATGAATCTTACCCCTTTCACTACTTTTCACCGCATAGATCAACTACTTCTTCATTGACAGCACTTTAACCTTCAGACTCGCAGGGTCTTGAATACAAGTCGGTTGCCCGTTACCATTTTTCCCGTAAAGTCGAACTTGGATTTGGCAACAACGAGTTGGGCGCGGACTAGGTCAATTCAAGCCTGTGGAGAACCCGAAGGTGTTCCATGAATCAGGAAGCACAACCCGTTTAAGGGCTTGGGAGAAAGTCACTTCTGCCGATAACAATAGATATAGTGGTTGCGCTCAAAACGAACATGAGGTCAAATTTGTGAGGTGTGCAAATGACTGCGGACAATTCAAAAAGAGATATCAAAAAGAGGCTGACTCCACTCCAGTTTCATGTCACTCAGCAATGCGGCACAGAGCCACCCTTTCAGAACGAATTCTGGAACAACAAGAGGCCGGGCATCTATGTGGATGTGGTATCAGGCGAACCTCTATTCAGCTCGCTGGACAAATTCGACTCTGGAACAGGCTGGCCGAGCTTCACCAGGCCCATAAAGGATGAAAACGTTGTCAACAAGGTTGATAACAGCTACGGCATGAGCCGAGTGGAGGTGAGAAGCCGGGAGGCTGACAGCCACCTGGGTCACGTCTTCGAAGACGGCCCCGCCCCCACGGGCCTGCGCTACTGCATAAACTCCGCTTCTTTGAGCTTTATCCCCGCGGAGAATCTTGAAAAAGAGGGATACGGTGAGTATAGCAAGCTGTTTGCCGGGGAGACTTCCGGCAAAGTCAGGGAATCAGCAAAAAGCTCTTCGGAAGGCGATCCGAAATACGAGCTGGCTACCTTCGCAGCTGGCTGCTTCTGGGGCGTGCAGTCTCTCTTCAAACAGGTCAAGGGCGTGGTGGAAACCATAGTGGGCTACACAGGCGGTACCACTCCCGATCCCACCTACCGCCAGGTCTGCACCGGCATCACTGGCCATGCCGAGGCGGTGCAGATAAAATTCGATCCCAGCATCGTGTCCTACGAGGAGCTGCTCTCCCTTTTCTGGAGGATGCACGATCCCACCACACCCAACCGGCAGGGCCCGGATGTGGGGACTCAGTATCGCTCCGCCATCTTCTACCACAGTGAGGAGCAGAGAAAAGCGGCAGAAAAGTCAAAAGAGGACTTCGACCGCTCAGGGGTCTATGTGAATAAGGCCACAACACAGATCGTCCCGGCCTCGACCTTCTATGCAGCTGAGGAGTACCATCAGGACTACTTCGAGAAGCAGGGCAGAGGAGCCTGCCACGGTCTGAGGAGGATATGAGGACGTATGCAAGTCCCTGTTCGTATGTTTTCAATTTCGTGGAGTTGCTGCAGGCATGAGGATCTCCTCTGCGCGCAAAACATGCACGAGAATACTTGAAAAGTGGATACAAATCTTGAAAGAAGAAATATGACTATGGAAAACGATGGGCAGTAGAAGGCGCATTTTCGCTTGTTAAGAGAATCGCAGGAGAATCGGTTTCTGCCACCAAGACCGAATATATGTTCCATGAAGTAGGGTTGAAATTTAAATTTGCAAATATATTAATAAATGCTTAGAACGAAAATATTAACAAAACAATCATAAAAAGACCTTATTAAAATTGATCAACACAGAAAAAAAACCTAAACTTAGATAACATCTACACTCACGTGGATACCGAGACCAAAGAGGTCTGGCTGAACCTCGACTGGGGAGCGGACGAAAAGGGGTATGCACACCCGGGTGGACCTTTCTTTCAAGGTGATAGATACATAAATCTCAACGTCAGAGACCGCTACGGCAAGACGCCATTGAACCTTCCAGAAAATCCCACTGCCTCCTCGGTGCAACCTCAATCAACAGTTCAGGAGAAGACATCGTATCAACAAACCCAGGCCTCAAGCGCCGTTTCTGTCGCTCCAATTCAGGTCTCGCCAGGACAGGCTATTCCTCCAGGAGCGGGGCCTTTGGACTGGTACACGAATATGAGGTGAACAAATTAATATAGTCCTTTGACGCTCTTGGTTTAATGATTGGCGAGGAAGGGATTATCGTTCAGTTAGGTCTTGCGATCTTATTGATTATTTCTTGTACAGAAATAACTTCAGCGCAGGGGCAGCTGTATGCAGTAAGTCCTGATGTAGGAGAAATCTCTTCGTGAAACTACGGAAGTTGTTAAAGGGAGATAAAAATGACGGAGGACCTCAAAGCAGTCTACAGTGCAGCTCCTGAGATTTTCCAGAAGCTAAAAAGAGAGATCGATAAAGTCGTAGTCGGCCAGAACGTGGCCATAGAGCAGCTATTGGTCGCCATTCTATCCGGCGGCCACGCCCTCCTGGAGAGCAATCCGGGCCTTGCCAAAACGCTTCTGGTGAAGACGACGGCATCGTGCATGGGCCTCGGATACAGCAGGATTCAGTGCACACCCGATCTGATGCCTGCAGACATCACTGGCACGACGATCATCGAAGAGGTGGACGGCGGCAAAAGATTCAGGTTCGAGCCAGGTCCTGTATTCTCCAACATCGTCCTGGCCGATGAGATCAACAGAGCCTCACCAAAGACACAGAGCGCTCTTTTGGAGGCAATGCAGGAGAAGCAGGTAACCGTCGGAAATAAGACTTATCCCTTGGATAAGCCCTTCTTCATCCTGGCCACCCAAAACCCAATAGAGATGGAAGGCACATTCCCCCTGCCTGAAGCGCAACTGGACAGATTTTTGCTCAAGATATTCATGGAATATCCCACTCTGGAAGAAGAATTAAAGATATTGGACAGATATTCGGGGCGTGAGGAGCCTGTGGTGGAAAAGGTGGTCAGCAAAGAGGAGGTCCTCTCACTGCAAAAGCTCTGCCGCGACATACCCGTATCTGAGGACTTGAAAAGATCCGCGGTGAATCTCGTGCTGGCCACGCGCAATTGGGAAGGTGTACAGTACGGGGCAAGCCCAAGGGCATCCATCGGCCTCATCGTCTCTGCCAAGGCCAGGGCATTTTTGCGGGGTAAAAATTATGTATCCAAGGAGGACTTGCATGTCATGGCCTATCCAGTCCTGAGGCACAGGATCATATTGGGGTTCGAGGCGGAGCGCAAAGGCCTGACGCGCGATCAGGTGATAACCGATCTGCTGAGGAGCCAAAACCTCTGAATGGATTTTAATTATGGACACAGAGTTCTTCAAAGAGCTGGAGAGGTTCTCCCTTCTGGTAAAGAAGCGAGTCTCAACGGCTTACAGCGGTGGCAGGAAGTCGCTTCGCTTCGGCCACGGCATAAGCCCCGTCGGATACAGAGAGTACCGACGAGGGGATGACTTCAAGCTGGTGGACTGGAAGGTCTACGGGCGAACTGAGAAGCTCTACATCAGGGAGCACGAGGAGGAGCGAAGCCTTGTTGTGCATATTCTCCTTGATGGCAGCGGTAGCATGGGCTACGAAGGAAAGTTCGCTTATGCATCTCGCCTGGCAGCAGGATTCGCATATCTTGCGACCCTGGAGAACGAGAAGTATGCAATATCGCTTTTCTGCAAGAAGCTTTACCCAGGCGAGCCGAAGCGCGGGCGAAGACATCTATTTCAGTCCATCGATTATCTGGACAAAGTCTCACCTCATGGCGGAACCAATCTTAAGTCGATCACAGATCAGTTTGAATCACTTATCACAACTACCAGCCTCGTGGTGCTCATATCCGACCTGCTGAGCGAGACCGAGGAGATCGTATCGAGCATCTACCGACTTTCCAGGCACGATCTGGTTGTGATCTCTGTCCTTGCGCCAGAGGAGGTAGATCTTCGTTTTGGTGGCGACATGAAGTTCGTAGATTTGGAGACGAAAGAGCCTCTTGTTACACGCATAACCGAAGGAGAGCGCAAAGAATATCAAAGGAAGCTACAAGAGCATAACTCCCGCATTGCTGCTACATGCAATCAGGTTGGAGCGGACTTTTTCCGCTTCAAGACTGACATGCCCATCTTCGAGGCATTCTCGGAGATGCTTACAAGGGCTTTGATCTGGAAGACATAAAATTAAAGACAGCCAGAGTGGCAAGGGCCAAGGAGAGACAGAAGGTGAATGTGAAGCTTGGCTATGGCAAAACTTTTCTTGAACTGCAGGCGGCAGACGGCATAGAGGTTGTGCTCCCAAAAGAGCTTCCGGCTGCTGGCCCAGGAGAGATCGAGAGATCCTTGAATCATCCCATAGGCAAGGGGCTGGAGGCGTTCCAAGGATGCAGGTCAGCATCAATACTGGTCAGCGACATCACCCGGCCATCTCCAACTCATCTCATGTTGCCGCCTCTGATCAATGTGCTAAAAGATATGGGCATCTTGGATTTTATGGTAGTCTTTGCCCTGGGAACGCATCGGAGGATGTCGATTGACGAAGAAAAGTTCCTTTTGAAAAGCAGTGCAAGCCTGCCTCATATTCAGCATAATCCAAGGGCCTGCGTTCCCCTGGGATACACTAAGCGAGGAACCCCGGTGGAGATCCTGGATCGCGTGGCCTCCTCCGACCTGATCGTTGCCACTGGCAACATTGAATATCATTACTATGCAGGCTACAGTGGTGGGGCAAAAGCTGTTTTGCCAGGCGTAAGCTCAGAGCAATCCATCATCAAGAATCATGAGCTCATGAGGGACCCTGGGGCCATCACAGGAAGTCTGGACAGCCCAGTTCGGCAGGACATGGAGGATGCTGCAGAGATTGCTGGCCTTGATTTCATTTTGAATGTGGTCCAAAACAGCAAAAAAGAGATAGTTCAATCCGTGGCAGGAGACTTTATCAAGGCTCACAGAGCAGGAGCGGCCACGGTTGATGCCATGTATCGCCAGGCTGTAAATCCGGCTGAGATCGTGGTGACGTGTGCTGGCGGCAGGCCCAAAGACCTTAACCTCTTTCAGGCTCAGAAGGCCTTGGACAATGCTAAACACGCTGTGCTGCCTGGAGGAACCATCATCCTTGTGGCGGAGTGCTGCGAAGGCCTGGGCAACGAGGTCTTCGAGCGCTGGGCCAGGCAGGCAACCTCTGCCGAAGACTGCTGGGAGCGCTTTGGAAGGGAGTACGAATTTGGAGGGCATAAGGCTGCATTCCTGGCCAAGGAGTCTTTGAAACATCAACTGATACTGGTCTCGTCTCTACCTGCAAATGTGGCGAGGATGTGCTTCTTGCAGCCAGCCAGGACCCTCGCAGAGGCGCTGGACCTGGCAAGGAAAAGACAGGGAAGGGACGCTCGAATTCTGGTCATGCCCCATGGGAATCTGACCCTAGCCACTCCAAAATGAAGATGATTCAGTCAAAATGCACACAGTCAAACTACAACAGAAACATATTTAATATGTTCGTGCATAATACCCATCAAGAAATGTAACATCAGGAATGGAGGATACCAATGTTTCTCAGGTTGCTCTTGCATTTTATGTTAAGCATTATGATTCTCGTTGAAGTAACATGTGCTGCAGAGCCAAGAGCCTTCGAGAACAAGATATCCGATCGTGTCGACATGAGCGGCATGAACCTGACCGGATTGGATATGAGCAGCATGCATATGAATCAGTCGGATCTGCGGAACTCTGATTTGAAAAATTCTAATTTGAATGGTACATATCTGAAGTCTGCATGGCTCAACGGTGCCAATCTTTCGCATGCAAGATTGGTACATGCCGATCTCTCCGGAGCAGTTCTTAATGGCGCAGACCTGAGCTGGTCGGATTTAACCGGATCTAACTTAAAAATAGCGCAGGTCACCAAATCCAGGCTTAATAATGCCCGTCTTGCTGGATCGGATCTAACTGACGCCGATCTCTCTGACTCAGACCTATCGAACGCGGATCTAACTGGTGCCAGGCTCTTTCGAACCGACCTTACTGGAGCTAAACTCAAGGATATCTATCTTCGCAGCGCCCAAATGATTGGAGCGCATATAAGCTGGGCCGACCTCAGTGGAGCTTTGCTCTCTCGTGCTCAGCTTTCAAGGGCTGAACTTTACAGCTCAAATCTCAGCGGTGCGGATCTGACTGATGCCGACTTTACCAGGGCATATCTCATGAGATCGAATCTGACAGATGCGAAATTGGATTCCGCCAGCATGGCGTATGCCGATTTAACTGAAACTGATCTTAAAGGCGCCAGCATGGTGCGCACAGGGCTGCAGTATGCAGACCTGACCAGATCCGACCTTTCAGGAGCTGATTGTTCAGACGCTAGCATGGACTCTGTGCGACTGATGGGCGCGAAGATGAGCAACATCCGCCTCGATCGCGTATTATTGCGCCAAATCGATCTGCGTGGTGTGGATCTCAGCGGTGCATCGCTTAAAGCGGTTAGCATGGACATAGTATACTTGACAAATGCTAATTTGAGCGGCTCATATCTAAATGGCGCAAAATTAAACCAGGTTGAACTGACTGGGGCGGACTTGCGGCATGCTAACCTGATGGATATCAGCTACGACCAGTTCACCCTTTACTCTCTTGCTAAGGCGAACCTGGATGGAGCGATCATGTCGGATAAACTAAGATCCGATATTCAGGTCCTGACAACTGTGACATCAGGACACAGTTGATTTCATCATGTCATGAATTCTTCCAGGCTTCTTTGTACTGGTGCCGCTAGTAGCTTTGAGGCTGCACGCCACCGGGCAGCAGGCGTTTTTATTCTATTTTCCATCTCAGATTGAGCCTCCAGCAGGCTGCCAAAACGCGATGGACAAGACGTCATGGCCCTGCGGGCCACCTCCCTGACCACCCAGACTCCCAGAGGAGCCCAGTAAGCATCTGAGATCTCCCGCACCGCCAGGACTCCTGCCTGACGTCCATGCCCAGCCAAATGCTCAAGGACTGCCAGGCGCGCGGCATAGTATCCACCAGAAAGCTGGCTGTACTCTTTCTTGGGCCGCCAGTCCTCTCGATCGCAGCCGATAAAGCCATCCTCCGCCCAAACAGATCTGGGCATCCAGATCTCTATCAGCTCGAAGATAAAGGGGCGCGGCAGGAGAAGGATCTCGAAATGATTGCCCAGATCGTCCCCAGAAAAGAGATAGTAGTCGTTTACCAGAGGCTGATGTAAAACGTTTTCCTTCAAAGCCTTGCCGATCATATCGTCCGAGGCGGTGATGGACCAGCGTGTCGGCACCAGCTTTCTATTCCTGCCGAGCAGGCCCAAGGAAAGCATGCGAGAGATATGCTCGATGCCAATTCCTGAGGAGTAAAGCTCTCTTGCTGCGGCTGCCGCGCCGACATCTGTATCATCAACGATCCTGTCCACCTTCCTTGGAATTTGCGGATTGGTGGTGATCTGCAATCCTTTCAGCTCTCCCGAAGGGCCGGAGGGCAATAAGATGCCGTCGAACCGCAGCTTTCCTTTAGGTGGCTTGATGAAAGAGATCTCTGTGCCTACGGGAGATGAGGACAATGCTATCTGTTGGCAGGAGGCTAGCAGCTTTCCGGGAGATGAAGCTTCTTTTACGACTACCTTCGTCTCGGAGCGGACCATTGAAGAGCGCAAGGATATGATCTCTCCTATGTCCATGCCAAGGGATGGTTGCTGAAAATCGCCCACAGGAACCATTGGGCCTGCTCGAACCAAAGGGTAACCATGCCTGCCAACGAAAACCTCAGGTGGTGATACACCTTCCATGCGCTCACCTAACTTTGGCAAAGCTGAGATCTCCTCCAGCCGGCGAAGCACGGGACAATAGGGCCTGCCGCAAAGGCCGCGGCCCTTGCAGACCACGCAATTCATCTCTTTTTTAGCAAGACCCTTATAGGATATATCAGCTATCATTTCACTGATGACTGAGAGGTTGATGCCGGCCGTGGTCCAGGACTGGAAGACCGGCGAGGTGCTGATGCTGGCCTACATGAATGAAGAGGCGCTTGCCAAGACCAGGGAGACGGGCAAGGCTCACTACTGGTCAAGATCACGAAAAAGGCTCTGGCTAAAGGGCGAGTCTTCAGGGCACTTTCAGCTTGTGAAGGAGATCCGGATCGACTGCGACCAGGATGCTGTACTATTGCTGATTGAGCAGAAAGGCGGGGCGTGTCACACAGGATACAGATCTTGCTTTTTCCGCACAATAGATGGTAAAATCGTAGGCGAGAAGGTCTTCAATCCCGAGGACGTCTATCGATGAAGTCCCCCAGCAGGCCTTACGTTCTCTACAAGAGCCCCTTTCTGCAGGCCAAGGCCTCTTTGCGGGAAGGACGAATTAAAATCGATGTTGAAGGGCTGCTATCCATACTGCCCAAAATAAAATTTGCGCTGCAGATGTTCGACGGAGAGGTTCCAGCTCAGGCTGAAGAAAAACTCTCTTTGTCCACATGGATTCCACCCGTTCCAAGCCTGGCATTCGATCGACTGGCAAGCAGCCGCATCAAGGCCATGCTGGGCGTGCGCACGCCAGACCAGGTGACCATCTCCATCACCGAGGAGTGCCCCAACCGCTGCGTTCACTGCGCCCTGCCAAATTCAGGAAACAAGCTGCGGCTTTCTCCACAGACCGTCAAGGATATAATCAGCCAGATCCTGGATATGGGAACTACTCTCGTGATTTTCGATGGAGGGGAGCCGTCAATGTACCACGAACTGCCGGAGCTGGTAAAGTTCGTGGATGATCGTGCCATCTCAACCATATTCACCTCAGGGGCGGGTTTCACTGCAAGGCTTGCATCTCAGCTAAAAGAGGCTGGCCTGTATGCAGTCAACGTCAGCCTGGACAGCCCCATCGAGGAGGAGCATGATCTCATGCGCGGTCGCGAGGGAGTTTTCTTGGATGCAATGCAAGCGATTGAAAATGCCCTTCATGCGGGCCTGCTCGTAGACCTATACGTGGTTTTGCGCCGCGAGAACATGCACCATCTTCGAGAGTTCCATGAGCTGGCTCGCTTTAAAGGCGCACATGAGCTGACGTTCTTTGAGGTGGTGCCCACAGGACGCTGGTCAGGCCACAAGGAGG
This sequence comes from Methanothrix sp., assembly GCA_012798025.1. GTDB lineage: Archaea > Halobacteriota > Methanosarcinia > Methanotrichales > Methanotrichaceae > Methanothrix. The sequence goes on from JAAZNX010000138.1 coordinate 15,323, forward strand.
CGGCCCTCTTGCCTGAGGATCACGATCTTCTGGACAAGTTCGTCTCAGGCTCCGGGGCTCCAAGGATATTCTCAGTTCCCGACGCCTACAGACGTTTCGGTTGCTTCGCGGCGAGTAGCTGGATGCATATTACACCTGCAGGAGATGTATACCCCTGCGCCTGCTACCCTCAGTCCTGGGGCAGTATATTCGAGGAGCCTGTGAGAAAAATCTGGCAGCGTATGAGCGTTTTTCCGCATAAAGGACGCAAAAAATGCCCTATGCGCGAGAATTAAGTTTCTTTTCCGGCTTCAAACAAAAATGCTAATCTTGATGCAGTCAAAACCAGCATCCGAATTAAACCAAAATTTTGTTTATCCGTTGATGATCAATAAATCTATATAGGACATTAATCATGAACAATGCGATCGAGTTATGGAACTAACACCAGTTCAAAGGGACATACTGACTGCACTGATAAACATTCATCGTGTCGAGGGGAGAGCAGTAAAAGGCGAGGAGATTGCCGAGCTGATAGACCGCAATCCAGGGACCATCAGGAATCAAATGCAATCTCTCAAGGCCTTGAAACTGGTAGAAGGCGTTCCAGGGCCGAAAGGCGGTTACAAGGCCACAGGCGCAGCCTACGAGGCGCTCAATATCGATGCCAGTGAGGACGTAGTGACCGTGCCCGTGATCAGGAACGGAGTACTGGTTGAGGGTGCAACAGCGAGCGAGATCGTCTTCAATAAGGTCATGCATTCCCAACAATGCGATGGCGTTGTGCGGGTTATTGGCAACATCAGAAACTTCGATATCGGTGATGAGATCGAGGTTGGGCCCACGCCCGTAAACAAGCTTTACATCCGAGGAACCGTGGTTGGCAGAGACGACACCATGAGCAGGCTCATTTTGCATATTGCTGAGATGATATCCGTGCCCAAGGTGCCCATCAAGAAGATAGCGCGTCGCGCTGTGCGCATCCAACCCAACGTCTCACTTCAGGAAGCTTCACGCATCCTGGTTCACAACGGCGTTCAGGAAGCTTTAGTGGATGACAGCTCGCCTGGATTGATCAATCTGGTCGATATCACCCGAGCCGTGGCGGACGGAAGCACTGCACTTGAGGTGCGAGAGATCATGACGCGAGGCTTTCTCACCATCGACTCCGAGGAGCCCATCTACGAGGCCATAAAGATGCTGGGTCGGACGGGTGCAAGTCAGCTAGTGGTCTCCGAGGACGGAGTCCTCTGGGGCATCATCAATCCGGGCGACCTCGTAAAATCGCTTACTCCGGCCTGATCTCTGTACCTGAGTGCCCGCCAAGAGCTCCTTTCTTTAAATTTTCTATCTCGCTGCCGAGCACGATGGCAGTCGGGATGGAGCTGCGCTCGATGATCTTGGCCGCCAGCGGGTCCACGGGCGAGCGCGAGCCAGCCTTCATCTCAGTCGTGGCCGCTAACCGGGCCAGGGCCTGTGGCGTCATCATCTCCAGCTTCTTTGCGTCGCGATCGGTCTCAGGATCCGAAGTGTAGACTCCGTCAACTGATGTGGCTACAATGATCTTGTCCGCTTTGACATACTCCGCCAGCAGAGCCGAGACGGCGTCGGTGGTCTGGCCTGGGGAGAGGCCGCCCATGACCACTATTTTATAGTCCCGGGCCAGTTGTGCTGCCCTTTCGTAGGAGTTGGGGATCTCCTGGGGCGCAGCCTTGCCTAAGGCAGCCACCAGCAGGGAGGAGTTGAGCCTGGTCGCGCCTATGCCAATCAGATCGCAGAATACTTCGCTTGCTCCTAAGGAGCGGGCCTTTTCGATGTACTCGCGGGCTATTCTTCCGCCGCCAACGACGACGTAGATCTGATGGTCTGCTGCCAGCTCTTTTAGGGCCTGGGCATAGAGGCGCAGGCTTTGCGAGTCCTTTCCGGCCAGTATGGAGCCGCCAAGGGAATAGACGAATATCATGGAACTGGCGAACTCCTGATTTGAATAAAAAGGTTCCTTGCGATATGTGAGCCTCCAGGCACATGTCTTGCGCCTGCGCTTGCAACGGCAGACAACGCCGGTGGTCTTTGCGTCCAGGGGCTCTAATCGAGAAGGGCTTTGATGATTTCTTTGTGGCTCGCACCCAAGATGGCAGCGGCAATGCCCTAAAATATCTACAAGGCTTGCTGCTAAATAATGTTCGCAAAATGTCCAATAAGGTGCTGCAACATTTTATGATGCATTCGCCGTGGGATGAACGGATCTCGAAAGAAGAGATTGCCGATACGGCAAGAGGCAGGCTCAAGAGCAAAGTCGATCAGCTTGTGCAAGCCTTGAACGGCAAAGTAACCTATCACAATCGATTCCTTCTCAGGTTGCACCTGAGCAGCATTGCCTTTCTGGCAGAGCAAGTTCACGAGATCGATCAGCAGATTCAGAAACTCATGACCCCTTTTCAAAAGTAAGAGAGACTGATCCAGACCATTCCAGGAATCAGCAAGACCTTTAGCATTGGCGGTCATTGCAGAGATCGGAGGGGACATGTCACAGTTCTCCACGGAAAGCTCATCTTGCATCATGGGCAGGGATATGTCCTGGAAACAATGAGAGTGCGCAAGTCAAGAAGAGCAAAAGATGCCAAAGGGCAGTAGCTACCTCAAAGCAACTCCAATCGGGGTGGCTTGGGCGGCTTCGAGAGCAAAAGGACCCGTATTTAGTCTAATTTATAATAATATTGCTAAGAGAAAGTGCAATAAGATCTCATGCTTCTAACGGGAATAATTTTTTGGGAGAAAGATTTATTCGCTCACAGGTTGAGGTGGCGCCATGGACTTCAGCAAGCGCTTTGATGTCGCTGCGGGAGCGTTTATATTTCTGGTCTTGCTCGTCACCATTTATTTGACAAAAGATTTCCTATCCACGATTCTGCTCAGCGTTGTTTTGGTCTTCCTGCTGAGGCCCCTTTATGCAGTCTTCTATAGGTTCACCAGACACGGACAGGTCTCGTCTCTTTTCTCCTTGTTGATAATGTTCATACTCATCCTGGCCGTATTGGTGAGCCTTACCACAGTTCTTCTGGTTGAGATATCAAACCTCGAGGCTTCGGGTGTCATATCGGATATTCAATTCACAGAAATTGCCAAAGATTTCGACCTTTGGCTACAGAACGTGCTTCCAGGTTGGTTTTATCAATATTCGAGCAATGTTGCCAGCC
>JAAZNX010000018.1 GCA_012798025.1 Methanothrix sp.
AATAGCCGCCAAGATCATCGCAGGAGCAAGGGAAGCTGCAGACGTGGGCGGCTTTGAGACGGGAGATCGAATATTAGAGCGCAGAAAGCTGGTAGGCAAGATCACTACTGGCAGCAAGGGCTTCAACGAACTTTTGGGTGGCGGCATGGAGACGCAGGCCATAGTGGAGCTATACGGCGAATTCGGCTCAGGCAAGACGCAGGTCGCCCACCAGCTGGCCATAAATGTTCAACTGCCTTTGGAGATGGGAGGCCTTAACGGCTCGACCATCATCATCGACACTGAGAACACATTCCGGCCGGAGCGCATCGCACAGATGGTGCGTGGTCTGCCGCCAGGCCCTGAGGGCCAAACATGGGAGCCAGAGGAGTTCTTAAAGCACATCAGCGTCGCGCGCGCCTTCAACTCAAACCATCAGATTCTCCTGGCTGAGAATGCCATGGACCTGGCAGAGAAGCTAAAGGATTCCGAGAAGCCTGTGCGCCTACTCATCGTGGACTCGGTGACTGCTCACTTCCGGGCGGAGTACGTTGGGCGCGGAACACTTGCAGACCGCCAGCAGAAGCTGAACAAGCACCTGCACGACCTGATGCGTTTCGCCGATCTGAACAACGCCTTGATCTTAGTGACCAACCAGGTCATGGCAAAGCCCGACACATTCTTTGGAGATCCTACAAAACCCGTCGGCGGACATGTTTTAGGCCATACTGCCACCTTCCGTCTGTATCTTCGCAAGTCCAAGGGCGAGAAGCGCATTGCCCGGCTGGTGGATTCGCCCAATTTGCCTGATGGCGAGGCGGTATTCTCTGTTACCATGGAAGGCTTGAAGGATTGATTCGTGCACTGGTTGTGGACATCGACGGCACTCTGAGCGACCGGAGCAGAGTGCTCTGCCCTGCGGCCATAAATGCTCTTAGGGTGCTGAAGACGCCCGTAATTCTGGCTACGGGCAACACCCACTGCTTCACAAGGACTGCCTCAGTCTTGCTCGGCACGCCACGCATCTTCATAGCCGAGAACGGGGGAGTCGTGTCTTACTCAGAAGATGAGATGGAGATCCTGGCGGACCTGCAAATCTGCGAGGAAGCCTACCAGAAACTCGCAGAGGAGTTTCCCCTGCAGCGGTATAACTCAGGCCGCTACAGATTCACTGATATTGCTCTTCAGCGTAACTTCGATGTGCAAGCAGCCATACGGCACGCCAGAGAGCACAACCTGCCTGTGGATATCATCGATACTACCTATGCAGTTCACATCAAAGACAGACGGGTGAACAAGGGCACAGGGCTTAGGCGTGTGGCCGAGCGAATGGGCATAGAGCTGAGGGATTTTGCGGCCATCGGCGATAGCTACAGCGACCTTGCGATGTTCGAGCTGGCGGGTTTCAGGGCAGCGGTCGGTAACGCCTGCCAGGAGCTGAAAGAGATATCCGACTTCGTGGCCCAGGCCAGATATGGCGATGGATTTGCCGAGATCATAAATCACATGATCAAGAGGAATATGCTCTAGCGCTCCTCCATTTCGCAGAGCAATTTTGCCCAGTTATTCTCGCAGATGATCCACCATCCCAGAGTATCTTTGGCAAATTGGCGCGCTGCTGGACAGAAGGCATCCACTGCCAAGTTGTAAGGCATCTCTTTTAGCGGCGGATGAAGAGGATATTTGGTACAGGTGAGGGGCCTTATGGCGTAGATCTGGCACTTCTTCTCATCTGGACTGTAAAAAGGACAGGGCTGCTTGAGTATCCAGGCATGAAGCCCTTTGTCGTATCTGCACATGGACTTTAGCCTCTTGCGTCCAATATGCGCTGCAATCCTCTCAAAATCCTCCCTCTCCAGGAGAAGGCCAGCTCCTGGTGTGTAGCAACATCTGCCACAATGCTGACAGCTGAAGCGCTCCCAAAAAAGCCCCACCCCACGATCAGAGCCCTCGCGCTCGTCGCGGGCTGGCAGTGGCAGAGAGATATCGAAGGGGACCTTCGCGCCAAGGTCGATTTTATGGAACTGCTCATCCTTTTTTTGCACTGACCAGTGGGGCCGCTGGCGCAAAAGCTGCTCGTGCAGGCCTCGTCGCTTCTCTTCCACGCAGGAGGAGAGGCAAAGCTGGTGGCAGAGCCGACGAATCTGGGATAGACGATCATTGCACTTATCGCTCATGATTTTATGCCAATAGGGGCTTTGCATCAGATGCTAGTGTCTCTGTCGAACATCAGCCTCATCTGCTGGACCTCGCCATCTTTTCTTACCGTTTTAAATCCCATCTTCTTTATCAGGTTTAGGGCGGGGAGATTGTCCTCCAGCACCTCTGCGGTGAATCCGAGAAGCCCTTGTCTTTTCGCCAGATAGGTCATATAGGAATGAAGCTCTTTTCCAATTCCTTGATGTTGATAGTCGTCTCTCACAACCAAAGCCAGCTCAGCCGTGTGGTCTTTCTCGTTTATGCTGTACTGAGCCAGGCCTACAACGATCTCCCTATCATGGTGCCTTGATAGAGCAAGGATCACCATATCACGCGAGTAGTCTACAGCAACGAACTCCTGTAGTCGGGCATGAGGCATGTCCTTTCTGGCGGATGCGAACCGTCTGTACATGCTCTTGCCTGAGAGCGAGTAGAAGAACTCTTTGAGCAGAGGTTCGTCGTTTATCCTCGCCGGCCTGAGCAGGATTTTCTGTCCTGTTCTGGTGCGTTTCCAGGTTTCCAAGGCCTTTGGATACTCCGAGCGGCTGTAGGCCTGATCCTTGAATACCAGCGAGAGATTCCTGGCCTCTTCCACCAGCCATGCCCGGAAATCCGGATGGGCAATGGCAATCAGGTCCATGGCTCTTTCCCTGATATTTTTGCCGTGTAGGTAGGCGATTCCATATTCCGTGACTACGTAATGGACATCCCCCCGGTGAAGCGTCACTCCTGCTCCAGGACTTAGCCGAGGAACTATGCGCGAGGATTTTCCATCTCCAGAAGTGGAGGGCAGCGCGAGTATCGCCTTTCCCCCATGGGCCAGTGCAGCGCCACGCATGAAATCAGCCTGACCGCCCACCCCGCTGTAGAATTTTCCATCCAAGGACTCAGCAGTGGCCTGGCCTGTGAGATCAATTTCCAGAGCACCATTTATTGCAGTCATATTTCTCTGTCCGGCTATGACCAGCATATTGTTGGTGTAGTCGATGGTCCTGAAGCTCACCTCGCTGTTCTTGTGAAGGAAATCGTAAGTCTCCTTCCTGCCCATGCAAAAAGATGCCACCGCCTTTCCCTGATCTATGGTTTTCCTGGAATTGTCGATGATGCCGCGCTTCATGAGCTTGGCCACGCCATCGCTGAAGAGCTCGCTGTGCAGCCCAAGATGCTTTTTTCCTTCGAGATTTGATAGCACAGCGTCTGGAAGGCTGCCGTAGCCGACCTGGATTGTGGCGCCATCCTCTACGATGCGGGCCACATTCCTGCCGATGTGATTGACAATTTCTCCTGAGATCTCGCTCCTGAACGTCAACAGGGGTTCATCACATAAAACGACGTAATCCAGGTCTCGGATGTTCATCACCCCGTCTCCATACACGAAGGGCATTTGGGAGTTGACCTGGGCTGCAACCAGGGCAGCTTTTTTTGCAGCAGGCAGCACAATATCGACGCTGATGCCAAGGCTCACATTGCCATCCTCATCAGGAAGAGAGGTCTGAATTAGTGCAAGGTCGATTGGCAGGACCTCCCTGTAAATCAGGCCTGGAACTGCGGAAAGAAAAACTGGTGTGTAGTCTGCTGCAGCGTTATTTACTGCGGATCTGATGCTGTCTCCAATGAAAAATGAGTTCAGCCTGAAGCTTTCTTTGAATCGTTCATCGGAGGTGGGAGTTATTCCAAGGCTCCAGACCTGAACCAGCTCGGCATCGAAGATGGCGCTTGGATGGGCCTGAACGTAGTTTAGCAGAGCTTTGACCAGGGCCTGAGGCTCTCCGCATGCTGTGCCGATGAAGATCCTGGCACCGGGATGGACCTGCTCGAATATTCTCTCCTCTGAGACGAACTTCTCAGGAAAGCGCTGTTTCCAGGCAGACCAGTCCATGTGTATATCACTATTTAGTATTAATAAAAATAGTATACGCTTATGAGAGTTCTTTCGAGACTTTTGGAGGGCAAAGGGTTATAATCGGTGCGGCCCGCACTTCGTGCAATGCACCTGCTCACTGAGGGGGCCATAACCTTCGAGGTGGATGGCTCCTTCTACAATCCCAGGATGAGGCTCAACAGGGACATCGGCGTGGCCATGGCCAGGGCCCTTCGCCTTGTGCAGTATGTGGATGCCCTATCAGCCAGCGGCATTCGTGGCCTGCGGGCTGCAAAAGAGGCAAATGTGCAAGAGGTCACGTTAAACGACGTCAGCCCGAGGGCATGCGAACTTATCAGGAGGAATTCGGCCAGAAATGGCCTTGCCTGTGAGGTCACCTGCTCCAATGCAAATGTTCTGTTGCACGAGAGGCACTTTCAGGCGGTGGACCTGGACCCATTTGGCTCGCCCTCGCCTTACCTCTCTTCGGCCAGCAGGTCTGCACGATCCTATCTCTTCGTCACTGCCACAGATACTGCACCTCTTTGCGGTGCACATCTTTGTAGCGGCGTGCGAAAGTATATGGCCAGGCCTCTTCGCACCGACTATCACAGGGAGATGGGAGCAAGAATACTGCTGGGCCTGGCTGCCCGTGAGCTGGCAAGGCTTGACAAGGCCATGCAGCCCATGCTCACGCACGTCACAGATCACTACGTGCGCACTTACCTGAGGGTGGTCGAAGGTGCAAAGGCAGCTGACAAGTGCCTGGAAAAACTGGGGTATGTTGAGCACTGTCAAGGCTGCGGCAGCTTTGTCCTTTTGTTTGAGCCCAGGCCCGAGGGCACTTGTTGCCACTGCCATGGCAAAACGACCCTGGCCGGGCCCTTATGGCTGGGCAAAATACAGGAGGCGGATGTCATCTGCAGGGCTTTGGAAAACCTGGATAGCAGCGCCAGGGCCAGGAGATTGCTTGAGATGTGTGCCGCAGAGGTGGATGTGCCAATGTACTACGATCATCATAGCATCTGTGAGAGGCTAAATATCACTCCGGGCAGAATAGATGATGTCGTGGAAGCTTTGTGCAAATCGGGATACAAGTCCTCTCGAACTCATTTCTGCGGGCTTGGCATAAAAACCAGTGCGCCGCTCAAAGTGGTGGAGGATGCAACCCGGGGGGCCTGAGCTCCTTAAAGCAATTTTAGGGGCAGGCTGCGCCATCCCCACAAATTGTCCTGGGATTTGCCCCCGATTTCGTCCTAAAGCTTAATAAAGTAGAAGTACTTAATAGTGATAGCTGCATTGTGTATAATGCAGAGACCGAGCGGCACGAGGTGACGTTTATTACCCCCTTCATTGCTACTCCCTTTCGCATCTCGTGCCATCCCTTCTAACATTTTCCCAAATCCGACGTTCTATTTCTCCATTTCCGACCCGATGGCGCAAAACTGTAAAATAATGGTGGAGTCATGTCTCTGGCATGAAGATTGCTCTTGTTGGTGGAACTGGCGATATCGGGACGGGCTTTGCCATCCGGTGGGCTGCAAATCACGAGATCATAATAGGCTCTCGAAAGGCGGACAGGGCCAAGGAGAGCGCGGCAGCAGTCACAAAGCTGCTTGGAGGATCGGAAAACGTCTGGGGAACTGATAACGGCAGCGCCATCGCCGCAGCAGACGCCGCCGTGCTCTGCGTGCCCTATGAGCATTTGGCCCAAGTCACCTCGGACCTGAAGTCTTTTTATTCAGACCAGCTCGTGATCTCACCGGTGGTGCCCATGAGCTACAATGGGAAGTTCTTCCAGTTCGTGCCTCCGAAGGAGGGAAGTGCTGCATGCCAGGTGCGCTCTCTTCTTCCCGATGGCATGAGGATCGTGTCTGCATTTCACACCATCTGCGCAGCTGCTCTGCAGGCCAGGGATCGGGAGCTGAAGGCGGATGTCCTCATCTGCGGAGACGAGCCCGAGGCGTTAGAGCAGGTCAGCGGGCTGGCCATGGAGGTAAAGAGCCTCCGTCCGCTGAATGCTGGTCCTCTGCAGACCTCTGCCATGGTAGAAAGCCTGACGCCAATGCTCCTCAACGTGGCCCGCAAGAACAAGATCAAAGATGCAGGCATAAAGATAGTATCAGAGCGATGAAATCTCATATCCGCCTTCGAATGTATCGCATGATATCCGGTCCCCCTGCGTGCAGTTGAGGCCAAAGCACTCAGGTGGCCTCCAGTCTGACTCTGATGGGAAGCGACCCCGGCCGCCGACCTGCACGTCCGCATCAGCCGGCGAAGGGCATGAGCCATCAAGCCAGTCGTTTTCAACTCAAGTATAAAAAAAGCAAGGGGACCGCCGCTACAGTATGCCCTTCAGCAGCTCAGCGGGGTTGATCAGCCCCATCCTCTGCCATATTATCCAGATGCCGATGAACGTCCCTGCCATGGCCCCTAAATTCGCCAGGGCTGCCACCAAAATGACCTTGAAGAGCCGGTTCTTCATCATCTCGTCGAAGCTGCTCGCCTGGGCCAGACGCTTCAGGTCAGCCACAGTTGGCTTGAGCTTCCAGGCCTCAACCATGCCCGCAAACCAGCCCGCAGCCACGAAGGGGTTGATCGTCGTCATCCAGGCCACCATCAGGGCGGTGAGGGCCGAGAGTGGATGGCCCCTGGCCAGGACGACGCCCAGAGCCGACAGCCCCCCAGTGACGATGAACCAGATTCCAAAAGCCAGTACGATGTTCTGGCTTGATTGAGCCTTGACAATGACAAGGCCAATCGTCGCGAGGATGAGCAGAGACACGCCAACTCCAAATACCTTGGCAAATGTGACCTTCTTTGAGGGCCTCTCGTTCAAGCCCTCTAGGGCAGGTATGTCCTCGGGATGGGCCAAATGCCGCGCGATGCCCTCCTTGTGGCCTGCCCCCACCACCGCTAAAACGCGCCCCTGCCTGGAGAGCAGGTGCAGATTTCTGGCCAAATAGGCATCGCGCTCGTCAACCAGAACGCTTGCAGCAGCAGGAGAGATCTTGCGAAACTCTGAGATCATCTGCGAGACTATGTCCTCCTGAGTTATTGTATCGATGTCGATCTTCTCCTCGCCCCAGCCAAGTGCTGCAGGGATGAGCGAGCCTATCAGCCGGATCTTGTCCAAGATGCCCATGGCCGACCAGAAGCGCTGGATGGTCACGCCCACATCCCTGTCCACAAGTGCCACCCGCGCGCCCGTCTTTCTCGCAGCCTCGATGGCCGCCAGCATCTCAGAGCCTGGCTTGACGCCCAGCTCATCGCCTATCTTCTTTTGAATGTAGGCCAAAAACCACTGCACCAGGAAAAAATACAGCTTCCCTCCGCTGAGAAGCTCGCTGATCTTGATCTCCTTCTCCTCTTCCTGGCCTGTCAGGGATCTGTAGCGTGCCGGGCACAGCTCTACAGCCACGATGTCAGGCTTCTTCTCCTCTATGGCCTGGACGACCTCTTGAACGCTCTTCTCAGAGACATGAGCTGTCCCAATTATAATTATCTCATGAGCATCTCCGAGGCCTGCAACATCCTGCGGCTGGATCAGATTATCCTTTGAATCTTCCAAATAGATTACCTCTCAAAATCCCTGCCCGGAGGAGAGCTCTATGGCCCTGACCAGGTCCTCCCTGGACACAATTCCCACCAGGCTGCCGCTGTCTATCACAGGCAGCCTGCGAATTCCCAGTTCACTCATCATTCTCATGGCAGTTGATGCCTCCTCCTGGGGAGCAATTACATATAGCTTTCTCGCCATCACCTGGCCAACGCGAGTCAAACTGCGATCCTCGTCTGGAACCTTTTGCAGATCTGCGATTGTGACGATCCCCAGTATCTTTTCGCCATCCATCACAGGATAGCCCCTGTGCTTCTCCTGAAACATCAGCTCCTTTAGCTCCTGCAATGTCATGTCTGCATTGACTGTGCGAACCTGGGCTGACATGATGTCACCAACCCTGATCCCCTCCAGGCTTACATTGATCTCAGTTGCCTTCTCCTCCTCCGAGGCCCCGACGTAAACGAAGAATGCCACGAAGAGGAGCAGAAAATTGAATGAGAAAAGTCCTAGAACGAACATCAGAATCGCAAACATCTTTCCCAATCCTGCAGCCCTGCGTGTGGCGGTGATGTAGGGCATGCGCGTGGCAAACCAGGCGCGAAGAAGGCGCCCGCCATCCATTGGAAAGGCTGGAAGGAGATTGAATGCCATGAGCATGAGGTTTAGCACTCCCAATGTCCAGAGCATGATGGCCACGGGATTATGCTCGTATCCAATGTACGCCAGATCTGAGAGGAGCACGCACACAATGCCTAAAATTCCACTGACAGCAGGCCCGGCAAAGGCCATCTGCAGCTCAAGGCGAGGATCTCGGGGAATTTCCTGCATCGCTGACACGCCCCCGAAAAAGTAAAGAGTTATGCTCTTAATGCCTAGGCCACTCTTGTAAGCCACATAGGAATGGCCGAGCTCATGCAGGCCCACGCATGCGAAGAGCACCACTGCAAAAACCAAGGAGAGAGTCCACCTCAAACTGGCCGGCTCAATGGCGCCAAAGCCATAAGTTCTGCCAAATAGCGGCTCGCTGAAGGAGGCAAAAGCCCATGCAATATACAGGATTATCAAGAGGAATGACCAGTGGAGCCTGATGGGTATCCCCATGATCTTTCCTAACTGAAGCGAGGAGTTCATGCTATATATTCAGTGCTCCTGCATTAATAGATCTATTTAAGCGAGCGGGTAGGAGAGTGGGGGTTCAGTGTGGATTTCAAAAACTAGAATTACCCGCTCGACTAAGAGGAGTGGTGGTAAAGATATAAATTTTTCCCTTAATAACTCTTCACCAGATATCTGACCTGCGCGCTGTGCTCGGCCATGCAGACAGCCGCATACGCCTCGCTCAGGGATCTGCCTGCTGCGAAGACTCCATGGCCGCGAGCGACGCATGCCCTGTGAGACTTCAAAGCCGCAGATACCGAGCGCGCCAGGTCATCCGTTCCAAAGCCGCCCTCTACTATCGGCATGTTGCCCAAAAAAGCGATTCCCTCGCTGTCTATTGGCGACACAGCATCTTTCTCCAGCAAAGATAAGGCCACAGCATAAGGAGAATGGGTGTGGATAACAGCGCCGCAGGGAACGCTCTGGTAGATGGCCCTGTGAACACAGGTCTCACTGCTCGCTATTTTGTCGAGATCGCACTGAGATTTCAAATCCACCGCCACGATCTGGCTTGAATCCAGCTCATCAAGCATCGAGCCCGTGCAGGTTATGAAGATCTTATCGCCCTGAAGAATGCTTATGTTCCCAAACCTTGAGCTGGTAAGGCCAGAGGCGATTATTTTCCTGCCAAATCTTGCTATCTCCTCTAAAGACATACCAGCCTCATTGCTTTGCCATAAGGCGGAAAGGGACCGCCCTGAAGTCCACCTCTCCGAACCTTCCCTGCAAATTGACCTGAACCTGGTAGTCTCCAGGAGTCCAGAAGCTCGTCTCCCAGCGAGCTGAGTAAATGCCATTGCCGTCAAAGTCATCCATTGGTATCTCCAGCGTCCTGTCCGGCCCTATGATGTTCGAATTGATGGCCTTTAGATCTCCGATGGCTCTGGCCTCGATCATCACAGGCTCTCCAACATGCGCTTCATATCTGTTCAAATCGACGCTGTCCAGAACGGGCGCTGACAGCTTCTCTGGTGCAGTCAGCGCGCTCTTCAGGGCATTTGTTAAATTCAGAGCGCCGTAGCCGTATATGTCATCTGGCCCGTCCCTGCCCAGGTCGTCTGCAGTCTTGAGAAGCATCCTCTTCACGTCCGCAGGCATGAGGCCGCTCTGAGCCTCCAGCAGAATGCTAGAGGCGCCCGATACCTGAGGAACTGCCATTGAGGTGCCGCTCATGGAGCTCAAGCCATTCTTGGAACCCGCCAGGGCTGAGACCACGTCCACACCTATGGTCACCAAATCGGGCTTGATCTCACCGCTCGATACAGGTCCGCGTGAGGATTGCTCGAATATAGAGCCGCTTGAGTCAATGGCCCCCACTGTTATCACCTTGCTCGCATCGCCGGGAACTACGATAGAGCTTGGTGCTGGGCCAGAATTTCCAGCGGCAACGCACATGACCAGCCCTTCATCGACCATCTTGTTGCAGGCTTCATCGAGGAGGGACGATCCTTCGTTTGGGCTCTCACCGCCAACGCTAAATGATATAACCTTTATCCCATAACGATCCTTATTCTCCAGACACCAGTCCAAGGCCTTCAGGGCATCTGATAAGTAGCATGCTCCGTCCCTGTCCATGACTTTCACCACCACCAGCCTCGTCCCTGGTGCAACCCCGATCCCATCGTCCCCGGATATGAGGCTGGCACAATGAGTGCCATGTCCGTTATCATCATAAGGCGCGCTCTGGTTGTTCACGAAGTCCTTGAAGGCCACGATCTTTCCTTCCAGGACCTCATGATTTGGGTCCGCCCCAGTATCAATGAGGGCCACAACCACCCCTTTTCCTGTCAAGCCATCTCTCTTCTTCCTGGGGTCGTCGACTGAGGTTGCCGCCGAAGAGGTCGCTTCCTGTGCACCAAGGACCTTCAGCTTCTGGTCCTTGTAGATGCCCTTGACGCCCTTGATCTTGGAGATCCTCTCCAGGCTGTCCCTGGAGACAGTCATGGCGCTGCCCGGCAAAATCTTCAACTTCTCTCCCCCTTGCCCCGAAGCCACGCCGCTCAGGTTGCCGTCGTGAAGGACGATAACCCTCATGTCCCTGGCCTTCTCTCTCTCCAGGCTGTCCTCTATGCCGTTGCCGTTGAGATCATTGGGATCTCGAATGGTGATGCTTCTGGACTCATCTTTTGCGGCGTTTCCTGCTTTGTCAATGGCAACGATGGTCACCTTGTAATTTCCCGGAGGCAAGTTAGATCCGCAGTAGCCCGTGTATCTGCTGTCTTTGTCCAGATCCAGCATGAGATTCATGCGATTTCCCACGTCTGCATAGACCATCTCTAATCCTACAGAATCGTAAACGAAGGCATTGATCTCGCTCCTAGGGTCTCCGGTCTTAAGCACTGAGGGAGTCACGCTCACGCTGTAAATGACAGGCGGCGTGCTGTCGTTCGAGCTTGGCTTGAGATAATTGTTGTACTCCTTCTGGAACCAGACCGTTGCCTTGTTATCAAGTGGATTGTACTGGGGCATTGCAACAGCAAAGCTAACTAGGCAGGCCAGAAGTATAACATAAATCAAGGAGCTGGAGTTCACACCAAACTCCCACTATTGACTTCCAAGATTCTTATATTTACTGGTGCCTGCGACCTGTATTTCAAGCGCGTCTGTGAACGTCTTGGTGACCTCATTGGCAGAGGCCACGATATCTACCCTGTACATTCCCGCGGCAACGTTTGCCTTCCAGATTCCAGCAAACTCATCTCCGGATACACGCTTCATGATGACGCTGGAGACAGTAGCTCCTGCCTGGCTTTTTACCTTCGCTGTGACCTTGAAGCCGTCGTCAGAGGCGCTCTGTTGGGTCTTTGTGCTGGACCCTATCTGCACCACACCATTCGCGCTGCCAAGGTCTGCAAATCCCTGCGGCGAGCCAAATCCGCAGGTCGCACATCCCTTGACGGTCAGCACAGTCTCATTTCTGTTGCTGGCAGGCGTCTCATCGCTCTCTGCGGTCTGGTCCTCCTGCACAAAGGTGACAGTTATCTGAACAGCATCACCGATCTTCGCCGGGTTTGGCTGAGCCTTTGCCTCTTCTATGCTGATATTAAGCCGGGGCAAATTTGCCTTCCAGTCCTGCCAGGAGTATATCCTTGCGTCGTATCCCAGGAGCGAGAGGGCAAACCATACCATGGACGCCTTGACTCCGGTGTTTGTGTAAACTACCACGGGCTTGCTCTTACTAAAGGAGGCAAACAGCTTTTTCAATTCAGCTTCATCCTTTATCTTCTTGCCATTCAGAACGCTGTCATAAGGTATATTGACAGCACCTGGAATTGAGCCAGCGCTGACCTCCTCTGCAGTCCTGGCGTCTACAATCTGGGCAGTCCCGCTGCGGACATACTCGTATGTGGCCAGAAGGTTGGAATTTATTGTGGCTGTGTAGTTCTTCTTGGGAAGCACACTAGGCTCGGAAACAGTGGGCTGCTTTGCAGCCACCCAGTCATCAATTCCGCCATCCAGCAATCTCACCCTCTCGTGCCCAAGATACTTCATGATCCAGTAAACGTACGTTGCCGCCGACGGCCCGCCGCCGCATGGCTGGCATTCGCCGTAAATCAGAACATCATCATTCTGAGATATGCCCGCATCTCCCAATACCCGGGCCATCTCCAAAACCGGCTTGAGGGCTCCGCCGGCTTCCAGGAATTTGGTGTAGGGGATGTTTATTGCGCCCGGGATGTACTCAGTGGAGCTGGGGCTGATGTCCAGAATTGTCCCTGAGCTGCTGGCGTTTTCTATCGGTACTAGCACAGATGCAAAGCCCGGGCTTCTCGCATCTGTGATGCTATCTTCGCTACTCTTTGCGGTCAAGACGGGATCGTCGGTGGCGGTATACGCCCGGCTTGAGTTTGCAGGCTCATCTCCGAGAAATGCCGCCCACTCTGAACTCAGCACATCTTGCTGAGCTGATGGCGAGCCACCTTTGCAAACAGAGCATTCTGCAAACGCACAAGAGCTCATGGCTGCAGCTATTAGTGATAATAATATAATGCATTCTGCTGTCCTAGTTGTGCTCATGCACTCTCCTCTTGGACATTGGTCGCGTTCCCTTCGGTCTCCTGGTGGTACAACCAGTCTTCATAGGAGTAAAGTTTTGCGTCATAGCCCAGAAGCTTCAACGAGAACCAGACAACAGATGCTTTGACGCCCGTATTGGTGTAGACCACAACAGGTTGATCTTTGTTCAGGATGGCGAAGATCCTTTCCAGCTTTGCCTCGTCCTTGATTTTGCTGCCGTTGACAACGCTCTCATTGGGAATGTTAATGGACCCTGGTATGGACCCAGCGCCAAACTCCTGCAGCGTTCTTGCATCGACGATCTGAGCCTTTCCGCTCTTCACATAATCGTATGTGGCTGTAAACTCAGGCGTGACCTCTGCAGTGTATGTCTTTTGAGGTTCTATGGAAGTACCACTGGCAATTGGCCTTCCGGCTGCAGCCCAGTCAGATACATTTCCATCCATCACCCTGACATTTTCCTGGCCCAGCGATCTCATGATCCAATATGCGAAGGTTGCGGGGGAAGGCCCGCCTCCACATGGCATGCATTCGCCATAAATCACAACAGGATCATCGCGGGATATCCCGGCATCCCCCAGGATCTTGACAAGCTCGGCCTGTGGTTTTACATACGTACCGTTGATCAGAAATTCGGTGTAAGGAACTGCGATTGAGCCCTGGATGTGCTCTGTCGCGCTCTCGCTGATGTCGAGCAGGATATCTGTGTCTGAGACATCCTCTATTGGCACGAGCATCTCTTTGGCACCGTCACTGCGCACAGCTTCGTTCTTCCTAGACTTGTCCATGGCTGGTGCTGCAGTCTGCGAGATGTTTTTCTTCTCATCGGCAAAGCCGTAAAGGGGCTGATTCCACTTGGCGACTCTGGATTTCTGGACTGTGCTAAGGCCCGGAAGTATCTGAGATGTGGCGCTTCCCGCGTTCGGGTTTCCTATCTCGTCCAGCTTTGCCTCGCCCGACCATCCGGAATCCTGGCAGGCATCGCAACCGTATTCATTGCTCGCCTTTGCGCCACTGGCCAGCACCAACAGCGCTGCAAGTGCCAAAATGCCCACTCCCGATAACCAAAATTTAGATGATACCATAAATCTCCCCAGTCTCCTCACTTGACCTATTATGAGGCAAAACCACTCCTGGATCTGACAGTTATGCTGCCCAATGTCTCCTGCAGCTCATATCCGCGCGAGTCCCTTGCACTCAGGACGATATCGTACTTTCCTGGATCGAGAAGAGCTGTGGGGAATGTGCCCTTGTAGGAATCCTCGGATAAGACCAGCCTTGCGTAGCCTTTTGCCTCCTTTCCTGATTGGAAGGCGTGCACTGCAACCTGCGAAAGCGCATATTTCGATTTCAACTTTGCAATTACTGCGATGCTGTCGCCAACTTTGGCATCTTTCGGGGACAGGCTCTTGTCTATGACGCTGATCTGCTTGACCTGATTGCCCACGATCGGGTAATCGTCTTTTGCCACCTCGTTTATCTGGTAGGGCTCATCGCCAAATCCATCCTTCCCGGAGACGTCCTGACCAGGGCCAGCCATCTCATCCTTTCCCAGGTAGTCGCTCCAGAGGTTGCCACCTTTCGGATAGTTCGCATTCC
>JAAZNX010000089.1 GCA_012798025.1 Methanothrix sp.
AAAGAGTCGATCATCGCGAAGAAGCTGGAAATAACTCTCCCTGGAAAATATGCTTTGAAGGTGCGATAGATTGGAAAGACTCCTTTTGCCAGAAGAGCTGCGCTCTATGCTGAAGAGCCCGCTGGGGCAGCTGTGCAAAGGAGAGGGACTGGAATGTGTGCAGGCTATGGAGCCTGAGCTTAGGGCAGCCAAGAAGGTTGCGGCTGTAGGCGACATGACCGCATTTTATCTCTTAAAGGCATCAATTGTGCCCGATCTTGCGATTGTGGACAACAAGACAAAGAGAACGCCAGTGCCTGACCACGTGGTGCAGAGCCTGGATCACGATAGCTATAAAACAATTGGTGTGGAGAATCCAGCAGCAACCCTTACAAGCGAGCTCATCGATCTCATCAGAACCGCTCTGAAAGGCGATGAGCGCGTGAAAATAATAGTTGAGGGCGAGGAGGATCTGGCAACTCTTCCTGCCATCCTATATGCGCCCTTGGGCTCCGTTGTGGTCTACGGCCAGCCCAACGAGGGAAGCGTTCTGGTTAAGGTTACTCATGATAAGAAGAGGCAAATTGAGGAATTGATGAAGCGAATGATTGTGGAGGAATGAAGTTTGGATATACAGGTCATAGAGGAGACGAACAACCCATTGCTCAATCGCAGAGAGGTTGTTTTCAAGGTTATTCACGATGAGTCCACGCCCTCGAGGAAGGGTGTTGTGGAGAAGCTTGCAGCAACCATGAATTCGAAGATAGGACTGGTATTCGTGGACAGCCTGAAGACTGAATTTGGGAAACGTGAGACCATTGGCTATGCCAAGATCTATGAGACTGCAGAAAGAGCCAAGCAGGTGGAGAGGGCTCATATCATAGAGCGGAACGCCTTTGTCAAGGCAGAGGAAGCAAAGCCGGAGGCGAGCTAGATGGCTGCAGCCAAAAAGGGCGAGGTCAGTGGAGTGTCTAAATATTATGAGATAAGCGGAGACTCAATCAAGTCCAAGAAGCCGGTCTGCCCAAGATGCGGAAATGGCGTCTTCCTGGCGGAGCATGCCAACCGTCATAGTTGTGGCAAATGTGGGTATACCGAGTTCAAGAAATAGGTCCACTTTGTCCAACAGTTAGTGCAGGGTAGCTATTTAAGATATGAGAGCCATTTGTATTTGGTGTCAATGTGGCTCAATTTGATTTAGCTACCCTAATAGCTCTGCTGGTAGTTTTCGTAATTCTTTCACAGGCCATCAAGATCGTTCGAGAGTACGAGCGGGTTGTGATATTCCGCCTGGGACGCTTCAGCGGAGTGAAAGGGCCCGGCATATTCTTTATAATTCCAATCATCGATCGGGTAATTCTGCTCGACCTGAGAGTGTTCACCATCGATGTGGCCAAGCAAGTAGTAATCACCCGTGATAACGTCAGCGTTGAAGTGGATGCAGTAATCTACTACCGCGTTGTAGATCCCTCAAGGGCCGTAATCCAGGTGGAGAACTACAAGTTGGCCACGTCATTGCTGGCGCAGACGACCTTGAGGGATGTCCTGGGTCAGATCGAATTGGACGACCTGCTCTCCAAACGCGATGAGCTGAACAAGAAGCTACAGGAGATCTTGGATCGCCATACCGATCCCTGGGGAATCAAGGTGACAGCCGTCACTTTGAGGGACGTGGCTCTGCCAGAATCGATGCGCAGGGCAATTGCCAAGCAGGCTGAGTCGGAGAGGGAGAAGAGGTCGCGCATAATCCTCGCAGACGGCGAGTTCCAGGCCTCTAAGACCATGACCGATGCCGCCAGGCTTTATGAGGAAGTTCCGGCCGCGCTGAAGCTCAGGGAGCTGCAAACCCTTGTGGATATCGCCAGAGAAAAGACGCTCATCGTAGTGACCCCAAGTGGCGATCTTGCAACTGGATCGATGGCAGGCATTACTGCGGCCCTCAACCGGGAGCTCACCGAAAGGGAAGCCTCCAGGCTTGATGAGGCGCGAAGAGAGGCGTCCAAAAGCAGCCGTTGATAGGGAGCAGCACCATGCGCCTGCAAAATCCAATCTTTTTTGTGGTTTTAATATCATTGGTATTGGTCGCTCCTTCAACCTCATCTGCTGCTAGCAGTCCGGTCCTGGCCTTACAGATCAACGACGCCATCACTCCTGCCAGCGACGATATAGTCCAGGCTGCAGTGAAAGAAGCAGAGGCCGGCGACTACCAGGCGTTGATTCTCTTTTTGGACACACCTGGAGGTGGCTTGGCTGAGACCACGTCGATTATCAAGCAGATAGAGGAGACGAGGCTTCCCGTGATCGGGTATGTTTTTCCGGAGGGCGCAACTGCTTGGTCGGCTGGAACTCTCATATTGCAAGGCTCGGACTTGGCTGCCATGGCGCCGCATACGATCATTGGATCGGCTCAGCCGGTTCAGCTTTCACCTTTGGGCGGCACTGAGCCCATCAATGACAGTAAGACTACAAATGCCATTGTAGCCTTGATCGAGGAGAAGGCTCGCATGCACGGGCGAAATACGACCGCAGCAAAGGAGTTCGTGGTCTCAAATCTGAACCTGAACGCAGATGATGCTAAAAAATACGGCGTGGTCGAATACATCAGCCCCACGCCCGAAGACCTGCTAAATCAGATCAATGGCAGCAAAGTAAAAAAAATTACCCTGAACACATCTGGCTCTGAGGTGGATTATTTCGAGCCGCCCCTGAACTTGCAGTTCTTGAAAATACTTTCCGACCCGACCATTGCCGGGTTGTTGATGCTGGTCGGACTGTATTCGCTCATCTTTGGCCTCTCCAGCCCAGGAGTGGGCGCAGAAGCATTTGGCGTTGTTGCTCTGGCCATGGGATTGATTGGTCTGGGTTTCAATGTGAACCTGGGAGCCATTTTCCTGCTCTTGCTCGGGGTCGGCCTTATCCTGGCCGAGCTGCACAGCCATTCTTTTGGAATCTTAGCTGTTGCCGGGCTGATCTGCGTCGTGGTTGGAAGCATCCTCTTTGTGCCCACAAGCTTTCCGCAGTGGTATGTTCCTGGAAGCTACCAGCAGTCCATGGCCCTTGCAATCATCCTTCCATCGCTGATCCTGGGTGGGTTTCTGGCCTTTGCCATTTACAAAGTAGCTCAGGCCAGGTTTGCCCCGCCCGTACTGGGACAGGTGAT
>JAAZNX010000096.1 GCA_012798025.1 Methanothrix sp.
CACATCCCGCAAGTACCTACGCTCCCCACGGATGACGAATGCGCCCTTTTTCAGAAACTCGCCGTGCTCAGGAGTCTTTGTGACCTGGTCGCCCTTGATCAGGTAGCAGTCCCCTGCAGCAAGGCCTGCCTTCCAGACGGATGAGTAGCTCACTGCAAACTGTGCAGCCTCAAGGATTGTTCTCTCAGGAACCTCCTCCCCCTCTGTCTTTATCACAGCGAGCGGAGCTCCGGGTGCATCGGTGTGCAATGCCAGGTCACGCCTCTCTAGGTATTTGGCGTAGATCTCTTCGTTGCTCTCTGCATCCCGCCCGCCTATCACGAGGAAGCCGTCAGAAGAGTAAAACCACCGGAATCTCTCAAACCACTTGGGTTTTCTGCGCCTGATAGCATGAGCGTGAGCGCGCACTTTCTTTGGACCTGCAATGCCAGCTCGCAGCTCCTCTGTGATGGCCAGTGCCTCTCTCGCACCTGCAGCCTTCCTGCCCATCTCCTTGGCCTTTTCATAATACCTCTGTGCATTTTGTGCAACGCTAAGAGCTGCATTCAAATCCAGCTCAGCTCCCTCAAGCAGAACCCTCATCTCGCCCAATCCATCCAGGGACAAGATGATCTTCGCCGATGAGATGCCTGAGCCACTGATCTTCTCCCAGATCTGATTGTAGGAGAAGCCCTTGGCCCTGGCATCAGATACGATCTTGAGCAGATGCTCAATTTGGCCGTACATCTGGTAGACCAGCTCACCTTTCTGGATCAGGGCACGCTCCTGGGCTTCGAACTCCTCCACAGCCCTGCGCTGCATCTCGATCCTGCGATCCAGTGGGTCTTGAGGAGATGCCTCTGCCTCCAACTCCACAAAAAAGTCATCCAAAGCCTCGCTAAATGTGGCAAATCGCTTCAGCTCCAGGCCCTCGTAGAGCTTGAGCGGCCTTGGGAGGACATCGATGGGCTCGCCCTCCTGGAGTACAATGTGCGGGTCAAGAGACCTGTCCGTGAAGACATCCTGCAAAGCCTGATGCACCCGGCCGATCTCCTCCGCATCCAATTCAGCCGCAGGCTTGTTCTTATCCACACTGGCCCGCAGGCAGACCTCCTCTCCGTAGGTTCCACCCATGTTCAATCCGCGCACAAGAGATCTCACCAAGTCCTGACCGGCTGTGGCAAGCCAGCTCGAGAGCTCTTGCACTGTGATCGTTCTTGGATCAAGCTGGCCTGGATGATAGAGGTACTTTTCTCCAGCTGCCATCTTTCTGCCCCTGTAGATCATCTTTCGGAGCATGCTCTGGATCGTCCTGGATTCGTTCAGCAGCACCATGCTCCCCTTCGGAAACAGCTCGACGATGAGATAGTTGCGTCCTCCGCCGCGCTCTACAGCGATCTCAAGGACGCGGTCAAAGTCATGCTGCCTGATATCCACGATCCTGCCTCCGGATAGGTGGCTTCTGAGCATGGTGGGAAACTGAGGCGGCGTCTTTGAGGCAGGACGCTCTTTTTTCGTGATGTGAGCTCGCTTCCCGGCCTGCAGGAAAAGATCGAGCCTGCCTTCTGCAGGAGACTGGACCGTCAACCAGATCTTGTCCGAGGATTGCTGATAGGCCTTGCCGAGGAAGCCGCCCAAGATTCTATCTCTCAGCTCGTCGACCATGGCAGCGACGTCCACGTTGCTCATAGCCTTCTTCATACCCGAGAGGTCGTTATCAATCGATAAATAGTTGCGGTTGCAAGGAGTAAATGTGGAAAGCTTTCTTGTGGATCTGATGCTCATGCGCCTGGGACGGTGGCTGAGGCTGATGGGCCAGGATGTGGCAAGCCCTAAAGGTTGCAGTGACGAAGAGATTTTGCAAAAGGCGATAAATGAGAAGAGAACGCTTCTCACCAGAGACAAACGACTGGCCACTGCATGCCTTGGCTCTGGCGTCAAATGCATACTCATCAAGTCCTCCCGGATCGATGAACAGATCAAAGAGATGGCCAAGAGGGGCATCCTCCTGCGACTCGATCCCAAAAGGTGCACCATTTGCAACGGCCTTCTGCAAGAGGTTGAGCTCTCGCATGAGAATGTAGCATCAATTGAACCATCAGAAAAAAAGTTATGGAGGTGCTCCGAGTGTCAGAAGCTATACTGGAAGGGGAGCCATTGGAGAAAAATCAAGACGACTCTGGACGATATTGCATCCCAAATGGACCTGGCTGATTGAGGTTGGCTATCTTGACTTTGCTTTGTGATTTATCAGGCCCAAAATTTTTATTATCATAATTTTTATCTTTAATTGCATTTGTAAATGATGCGCTTATTGATTAAAACAATAAATAATGATAATTATTGTGATTATAATTACTTAAAGCTCATTCTTTTTATAATTGAGCATCAATTATTCAATTTTAAACCACATCCTTTCGAAATATTTATAACGAATAACCAGCCATTAACATCTTGTTGGTGGAGGACGCCGCCTGCAATTAGGAGGGATTCATGGAATTTAAAATAGGCTCAGGTCGTGAACAGTATATAATTTGCTATTTATATTTCGAGGGACTTTACGCAATTTAATTTATGAGGTGATATACTTATGGTTGGAGAAGGAGCAAATAGACCAAGAGATCTGATGCACTTGGGGCCAGTCGATTTAACTGATAAATCAGCGAACCCTGCGCCGTTAGGTTTGATGGGATTTGGAATGACCACAGTTCTCCTGAATATGCATAACGCAGGCTGGTTCCCGTTGGACACTATGATACTGGCCATGGGCATCTTTTATGGCGGCATTGCCCAGATCATCGCGGGCATAATGGAATGGAAAAAAGGAAACACCTTTGGAACAACAGCCTTCACCTCTTACGGGTTGTTCTGGCTTACTCTGGTCTTCCTTTTATTGATGCCTAAGTATGGATGGTGGGCCGGGTCAACGAATCCCTCCATGATCGCCTATTTCTTCATGTGGGGGCTTTTTACATTCTATCTATTCTTAGGCACACTGAGAATAAATCGAGCCCTTCAGGTGGTCTTCCTCACGCTGACTGTGCTATTCTGGCTTCTGGCCATCAGGGATTACACAGGCAGCGCGGCTATCGGCACGTTTACCGGTTACGAAGGAATCATCTGCGGATTTAGCGCAATTTACGCAGCGGCTGCCCAGGTGTTAAATGAGGTTTACGGAAGAGTGGTATTACCCTTGGGCCCTGTCAAGAAATAAAGCCTTATCCTAGATAAATATTTTTTTAAAAGTGATATTCTAATTGCACGCACAGATGCTTGTCCCATAATGGTGATACGTATCAGTCCAGTCAATTGATTTGAATTAGATAAAATATGCTATTTTTGGATCTGATTGATATATTGATATTATTTTAAGATATTACTTTGCAAATCCACCTTTAAATTTCGAAGTGAATTACTTTAGAATGAAATTCTCAATGACTTATACAGTAAAATTTATATATGATCGGTGATAACTTAAGATTCGGATCCGGGATTGTTCACGACTTTTAAAGTCATCCATCCCCTCAAGATGAAATAGACCCGGATCCTCCCATCTAGATTAATGTGGACCATGATAGAGATTGATACGAGAAAACCCGTTGATGTTATCGATATCACAGCTCATGTACAAGAGGTTCTGCAGGCGAGCGAGACGGAAAGCGGGATCTGTTTGGTTTATACTCTCCATACCACAGCGGGATTGGCAGTCAACGAGGCAGACTCAGCTTTGATAAAGGATATTTCAAATCTCCTGGATCGAGTGGCACCTCGGGGGGCTGGATACCACCATGACCGTTCAGATGGCAATGCCCATGCCCACTTGAGGGCGACTTTGCTCGGAAATAGCGTCGTCATCCCAGTAGAACAAAACAGACTGGTCTTGGGGACATGGCAGAGAATTCTCTTCTTCGAATTCGATGGCCCCAGGCGGCGCAGGATTTTTGTCAGGGCCGTTCCGGGGATTTGACCATCAATAAATTGGCCTCCCTGTGGTCTGAGTAAGCTCTCTGAAGGCGGCCATCAGGTCCCTTGTGATCGGTCCAGGCTTGCCTGATCCTATAACCCTGCCATCAACCTTGGTGATGGGCGCAACTTCTGCTGCCGTGCCAGTGACGAAGACCTCATCTGCTGTATATAAATCGAACAGGCCCATATCCCGCTCTGAAAGATCATACCCTCTTGCTTTTGCCACCTCGATGACCGCTTCGCGAGTTATGCCCTTGAGGTTACTTATGGTGTGAGGCGTGTAGATTTTTTGATCTTTGATGACGAAGATATTGTCGCCGCTGCCCTCAGAAATCCTCCCTTGAGGATCCAAGATTATGGCTTCGTTGCCCCCCTTGATGTTAGCCTCGATCTTGGCCAGGATGTTGTTCAGGTAGTTGAGGCTCTTGATGTTTGGAGGCAGGGCATCTGGCGAGTTGCGGCGGACGGCGACGCTGACGGCCGTCAGGCCAACCTCGTAGAGGCTTCCATACATCGCACCCCACTCGATGGCAATAATGATAACAGTGGCCAGCTTGCATTTGTTTGGATCCAGGCCCATATCTCCAAAACCTCTGGTGACGATGGGACGGATGTAGGCATCCCTGAGGTTGTTCTTGCGCAGCGTTTCCAGGATGGCTTCTTCCATCTCCTCCCGGGTCATGGGAACACAAAGCATGATGGCCTGGGCTGAGTCAAAGAGCCTATTGACATGGTCCTTCAGACGGAAGACGCGCCCTTCATAGGCCCTGATGCCTTCGAAGACTCCATCGCCGTACAGAAAACCGTGGTCGAAGACCGAAACGGTTGCTTTTTCAGCTGGAACGAAATCCCCATTAATGTAAATTAGATTCATACTGCATCTCAACTCCGCACAATTGCCAAGAATAAATGCGTTTTGGCCTGGGTGGATACAGGTAAAAAGGCATTTTTTGGGCATCAATGCGCGACGATGCCTCAGCCCCCTTGTGCGCGGCAACTTCCTGGCGGGCCGGGCGCAGGGCCGTGCTGGACTTTTCGGCCTGCTGAAAGGAGCTCGGAGGTCAAGGTTGCTCACAGGGCCCCCATAACAGTTTTGGCTGCACTTCTTTTCTGTTCTGATTAGACCTCCATTTTCTTCCCTGAGCCAGAGGGCCGCCCGGAACTCCGGGTGTAAGAGGAGGAGGTCGGCCTGTGGAGATCCTACCCCGCCCCGGTAGAACATGTCAGCCACGGTGGCGGCGGATCGGTGCGCTTCGTGGGGGAGCGAGGCTCACAGGTTATGGGCAGCCCAGGCGGCGTCTATCCGAGCCTTCTCGGACTCGATATCTTCATGGAGGGGGCGGGCCTCGTGCTCTGGTAGCTCGAAGTCCGGATCCCAGGCCGGACGGTCTAGCAGGAAGTCATTCATTTTGAAGTCAACCCCCCATTAAGTTAGGGTCGGTTCCGAGCTGTTGGCGGTCATCGGCCTCCGAGGTTCACTTTCGCCCCGCTCCCCCAGCCCGGCCTCATATCCGATAGGTGCCCTGTTCTCTATCATGGACTTCGAGCTTTATCCCAGCATCACCCTCAGGTCAAGGTCGTTCAACGCCCTGGTGGCTCCGAGCGATCTGTTCGTCCAGGATCTGTTCGTCCAGGCCTTGAACCGCAACCTGGACCTGCAGAGGTATAAAGTGCTTTACGTCACTGGCAACTACTCCCGGATCCTTACTCGTCTGAGCCGCAGGTTCACCGAGCTGGAGATCCAGAGGGGCTTCACGGTCTTCCAGCTGATGACCATCC
>JAAZNX010000222.1 GCA_012798025.1 Methanothrix sp.
GAAGCTCGAAAAAGACGGTTTCGAGGTGACCTACCTCCCGGTTACGAGAGATGGATTCGTTGATCTGGCAGCACTTGAGTCAGCCATTCGCAAGGACACCATCCTCATCTCCATCATGCATGCCAACAACGAGATCGGAACAATCCAACCGCTGGAGGAGATCGGTCGCCTGGCAGCAGAGAAGGACATCTACTTTCATACAGATGCCGTGCAAAGCGTAGGAAAGATTCCCACAGATGTTAACGCCCTTGGGGTAGACCTGCTCTCCCTATCGGCGCACAAGCTCTACGGGCCAAAAGGAGTAGGTGCGCTATACATTCGCAGGGGCACAAGGCTTAGTAGCATCATACAGGGCGGTGGCCATGAGCGCGGCCTTCGATCTGGAACTGAAAACGTGTCAGGCGTGGTCGGACTTGCCAGAGCTGCAGATCTGGCCAGAGACACCATGATCCAGGAAGCGGAAAGGCTAGCTGGGCTTTGCGATCGACTGGCAAAGCGGGTCTTGGCAAATGTGAAGGACGCCTGGATCAACGGCTCTATGACAAAAAGGCTCCCCGGCAACCTGAACTTCAGCTTCAGATACGTCGAAGGAGAGTCACTTCTCCTGTTCCTGGACTCAAAAGGCATCGGCGTGTCTACTGGCTCTGCCTGCTCATCCAAGAAGCTGGAGCCAAGCCATGTCCTGCTATCCCTGGGCCTCAAACCGGAAGAATGCCACGGATCCTTGAGGCTCTCCATGGGAAGGTCGAACACACAAGAAGAGGTGGACTTTGTCGCTGAGTGTATTGTCGAAGCAGTAGAGAGGTTCAGAAGCATCTCTGCGCTGGGAAGGTGAATAATTTACATCAGTGTTCAGCAGCCTTCCTGGTTTGCACAGCCAGCCCTCTCTTGATTTGCAGCATCTCCTCGGGAGCGAGCACTGCTGTGCCCGTGGCCAGCAGCGAGCCTGAGGAGTCCACGACCAGCACCTCCTCACCAGCACGAATCTCCTGGTCCACATCCAAGACATGCTTTGCAAACAGGTTGCCGCCCCTGGCCACAAAGGGTGCTGCATCATCAGACGCCACGACCCTGAGCCTGGGATGGGCAAAGGCTGCATGCAGTCGCCTTGCCCCTAGCATGCTCAGTGTCAAAAGATTGTCGCTGGCCCGAACGGTCGCGATCCTCTCCCTGCCGGAGTAAAGATACCTCAGTCTGCCCGTCTTGGATAGGCTGAAGGTCGTGTCCTCCAAAAAGAGTGCAGCTCCCGCGCCACGGCCAAACTGGTAGTCTGCAATAGTCCTGGCGCGCTTTAACATCCTTCAACCATCGCGCTCTGGACTAAAAAGAGTTGTGGTTTGTGGCGTTTGTATCTGGAGCATGAGCCCAGCTCCTGTTAACCCTATCACCATAATCTATTTTGCTCTCCTCAATACATCTTGACCATCTCGCTAGTGATATCGGTGATTTGATTGAAACCCTTGAGCGTTGAAGATCCTGAAATCGCATCCGTGATCCATTCCGAGCTGGAGCGGCAGCGAAACAACATCATATTGATCGCATCCGAGAACTATGCAAGTAGAGCGGTCATGGAGGCCCAGGGCTGTATCATGACCAACAAATATGCAGAAGGCTATCCAGGCAAACGTTATTACCGTGGAACTGCCTGCGTGGACGTTGCCGAGGAGTTGGCCCGCGAGCGCTGCAAGAAGCTTTTTGGTGCAGAGCACGTGAATGTGCAACCGCACAGCGGGACCCAGGCAAATATGGCTGCGTACTTCGCCGTGCTAAAGCCTGGTGATACCATCATGGGGATGAATCTCGCCCACGGTGGCCATCTTTCTCACGGAAGTCCCGTCAATTTCTCAGGCAGGATGTACAAGATCGTCCCCTACAGCGTTCGCAGGGATACTGAGATGCTGGACTACAGCGAGATGGCTGACATCGCCACAAAGAGCAAGCCCCAGCTCATAGTAGTTGGTGCATCCAGCTATCCCAGAATAATTGATTTCAAGGCTGTCCGTGAGATTGCAGACGATGTAGGAGCCTTGGTGATGGCAGATATCGCCCACATAGCGGGACTTTGTGCTGTGGGCGCACATCCATCGCCCATCCCCTACGCGGACATAGTCACCACAACCACGCATAAGACCCTGCGCGGGCCCAGGGGTGCTCTGATAATGTGCAAAGAGGAGCTGGCATCATCCATAGACAGGTCTGTTTTTCCAGGTACTCAAGGCGGGCCATTCATGAATTCAATAGCTGCAAAAGCTGTGGCTTTCAAGGAAGCTCTGAGCCCTGAGTTTAAGGAGTACCAGTTCCAGATCGTTCGGAATGCACGCGCTCTTGCTGACAGGCTGTTGGAAAATAAGCTCGATCTTGTATCTGGTGGCACTGACAACCACCTCATGATGGTCAAGCTCCTCAAAGAAGGCATCACAGGCAAGGTAGCGGACGAGGCGCTTGAGAGAGCAGGCATCACCCTCAACAAGAACATGATTCCATTCGACCCGGCCACGCCCTTTGTCACCAGCGGCATTCGGATAGGCACGCCCTGCGTTACCACCAGGGGCATGAAGGAAAAGCAGATGGTGCAGATAGCAGACATGATTACTGCAGTGCTGCGCGACATAAAGAACGAAGAGACCATAAAAGCTGTGCGCTCGCAGGTCAAAGAGCTCTGCGACCAGTTCCCCCTGTACCCTGACCTGACATGTTGATCGAAGGAAAGCTTCTAGCTTCTGACGTGGAGGCAGAGACGAGAAAGAAGGTAGAGAGGCTGGCAGAGCAAGGCATTTTGCCAGGCCTGGCCACAGTGCTGGTAGGCGAAAATCCTGCTTCGCAAATGTACATCCGCCTGAAGCATTCGGCGTGCGAGCGCGTTGGCATTCATTCTGAGAACGTGGTGCTTGCAGAGAACACTACAGAGGAGCAGCTCATTGGCAAGATCATCGAGCTGAATGCGCGCCCGGATATACATGGCATTCTCTTGCAGTTGCCACTGCCAAAAGGTCTCAGTCCCAAGAAGGCCATGATGACGATCAAGCCGGAAAAGGACGTGGACGGATTTCATCCCGAGAACATGGGCTCGCTGCTCCTGGGCGCAGAGCGCCTGGTGCCCTGCACGCCACTGGGGATAGTCTATGCGCTTGAGCGCCTGGGAAAGGAGCTGGAGGGTGCAGAGGTTGTGATCGTGGGCCACAGCAATGTAGTTGGCAAGCCTCTGGCAGCTATGATGCTCAACCGCAATGCGACAGTGCAGGTCTGCCACGTTTTTACCAAAGACCTGGCGAAGCACACCCGATACGCTGAGATCCTGGTAGTGGCTGCGGGCGTTCCAGGTCTTATCAAGAAGGACATGGTCAAGCCCGGGGCCTTTGTCTTCGACGTGGGCATAAATCGCGTAGGGAACAAGACCGTTGGTGATGTGGACTTTGAGGCTGTCAAGGACGTGGCCGCGGCCATTACGCCCGTTCCTGGAGGCGTCGGGCCGCTGACTGTGTCCATGCTGCTACGCCAGACGGTGCAGGCTGCCGAGAACCAAACGCAGAAACTCGAAAAAAGAGACTAAAGGAGGGACGACAGCTGTCGCTGGTCATCGCCCTGGTGAAAAGTCGTGAGGCCGTAATCGGGGGCGATAGGCGGACCATCACTTTTTGGGGCGCTGCACCTTCTCTTGAGAAGGAGCTTTACTCGGGCCAGATCAAAGATGACCAGGGGCTCAAGAAGAGAGCTGAGGAGCTTGGTGCCTCCCTGCAGGTCTCAGACGGCAAGGAGAAGGTCTGGAAACGCGGAGAGCTGCTGGTGGGCGAGGTCACTGAGCTGTCTGCAGGCCTCTTGAGGCGCAGGCGAATTTATCTGACCCCGGGTGCATATCTCATAGCCGACATCGTCGGCAATATGACCAAAATAAACCGCCAGGGAAAGGTCGAATGCGTGGTCTTGGGGAATCAATACACTCAGAGGCTTGCCCGCAGCAGAGTCTCCATGGCAGGAGGGAGAGTGAACGCGGCTCTGATTGAGAGCATACTGAAAGATGCGGCAGAATCTACGGCTTCGGTAAGTCGCGAGTACATCATTTTAAAAAGCGATGTCATGCAGGCTGACCCTGTTGAAGCGCTCGGCATGGCGTTGCAGGAGGACTGCAAGAGGAACGGCTGGAGGTTATAAGGCATTGAGCCTCAAGGGCATGAGATCTGGCCGCTCTGCAGTAATTCTGGCTGGCGGCAACAGTAGCCGCATGGGTGAAGACAAGGCCTTGTTGAAGTTTGAAGGAAGGCCGCTTCTTTGCTGGACTGTTGAGAAGCTGGCACTGTCCGCAGGAGAGGTCGTAGTAGTTGCCAAAGATGAGCAGCATGCAAAACAGCTTTCGAAACTGACCTGCTCCTCAGGGATTGCCTTGGGCGATCCTTCGAGAGAGCCAGAGGAGCAGGACAATGGAGTCGTTTTCACTTGGGACAGCATAAGTGATTATGGTCCAGTGGCGGGGCTTTATGCAGGCCTTTTTAAGGCAAGTGGTGTATATGTTTTTGCCACGGGATGCGACCTTCCGTTTCTGAAGCATGAGGTAATTGACAGGATCTTTGAGCTGGCTGATTGGCACCAAGGCTTCGATGCAGTTGTTCCTGTGCAAAACAATGGATTTTATGAGCCGCTTCATTCCGTCTATCGCCGTGAGAAGATGCTCGCCGCCTGCAGGAGGGCTCTGGAAAACAAAGAGCGACGGATTTATGTTCCCCTTCAGGAGTTGCAGGTAAAATGCGTGCCGATTGAACGCTTCAGGTCCATCGATCCAGAGCTCATGACTTTTTTTAACCTGAACACGCAAAAGGATCTGGAGACCGCAAGGGCTCTGTGGTCTGTTCATGGGCTAAGCTGCCAAAAGTAACATGGCAATTTTTAGGTCCCTCTTCCGTGATCGAGATTCCTCAGGAGAAGACCGTTGGATGCAATATCATGATAGGAAGAAAAAGAAGCCTTTTCCTCAGACACTTTGATCCATATTATACATATTAAGCGGACCTCTCGCTTTATACATCCATCGTGTCAATTGTTAGCGTTTTTTAGTAGCTCACTTAAACCTTACCACACACAAACTAATCTTTATTTCTTATTTTTATTTCTTACTTAAATTAGGAGTATTCTTTCTCAAAGATTTATTATTGTTCACATGTGACGTCATTATAGAGTCATGATAAGTGGTGTTCGAGAGATGAATGAAGCGAGATCATGCCTTATGATGGCACTCTTCCTTGCTGCCATCTCGTTCTTGGCGACAGCAGTCGAGGATCGAGACAGCACCAATGTCTATGCCAGCCTGCCTGCGCAAATTGAGATCCAAGTGCCGTCACAATACGAGAACTTGCAACTGATGAACTGCTCGCCCTCCAGTTACGGATCTGCCACCAGCGGCGTCGAGGTCAGGTCCAACCTGAACTGGAGCCTTAATGTAGCAGGCAGCACTGCCACTGGCCACATGATAGGAAGCACAGGAACTCCGCTGCACGAGCTGCACAGCCCGATGACCGTCCGATCCCTGGACCCAGCAGGCGGCCCTGTTACAATTCCAGGCATCGATAGTAGTCCAGCAATGCTGCTCACCAACATCGCTCCTGGTGATTACTCCGGCTCCAGCATCATCAGCCTGACCTTTGAGCAGTTTTTCGGCTGGAATGACTATGCAGACGACGATTACCGGTTGACATTAACCCTCACGGCAGCCCCGACTTGAAAGGAGGAATGTTCAGATTGGGTGATCTGCAGAAAACTATAATCGTTGCTCTGGTCCTGATCTATGCCGCACTCTCGAATCAGGAAGCGGCTGGAGCATCTTCCGGCCTCACTCATATCAATGCGAGCTACAAGAGCAATCTGGAGCTGGTAATGCCTTCTGGAGATATATCTTTGCAGGGTGCTTCACCAGGAAAAGAGGCAAAAGCCAGCAGCGTTCTGACCGTCCGGGCCAACATCCCTTGGGTCCTCTGGGTCCGGGGAGAGGGGAACACCGGCGGAAAGATGCAGAAGGTGAACGGTCCCGCAACCCTGAAAGATCAGATCAGAATCCAGCAAACGGGATCGGGTGCATACAAAGAGATCACTGTGTCGGATAAGTTCAAGATATACTGTCGAGGGCTGGCCGGAGAATTTCTGATACCAACTGACTTCAAACAGAGATTCTCCTGGAAAGATGTGCCCACTGACTACAAAATGCAGATTTCATTCAAGCTGGTTCCAGATTAGTTCAGGATTTATGAGTGTATTGGTGAATTCGATGGTCCCAAGAGTTCTTTTAATGGAATTGGCCCTTGTGCTGATGGCGATGATCCCAGTAGGCCTAGGCCTGGGCGTAAGCGGCGTGGTCTTTGAAGCTGATGTGTCACCTGGCGAGAGCATCAGCCATGAGATGACGGTCAGCCTCAGGGAAGGCGAGATGCCATTAGACCTCGTTGTGGAGGTGGAGGACTGGAACCAGTCAATTGATGGCGTAAACCAGCCTCGAGAAGAGATGGCGGGCCAAAGCACCTACTCTGCCCGCAGCTTCCTGAAGGCTGAGCCATCGAAGCTCCACATCGATCCAGGAGAGTCCAAGAAGATCGTAGTGAGAGGAGACGTCCCACTGGATGTTGGCGCGGGAGGAAGATACGCCCTCATAGGAATATACAGCATCCCGGAAAAGGCCGGGGAGCAGACGGAGAACAGTGTCGGAGTCTCTGTGGCTGTAAATGCGCTTGTCCGCCTGACAATATCCGGGACGGAGCTCACCAGGCAGGGCGATATCGCATCTATGGAAATGGATGACAAGTGTCAGAATTTGTCGTTGGTATTCAAGAACGAAGGCAACTACCACTTCAAGGCAAGTGCAAGGGCCTTCCTGAAAGACTCTTTCGGCAACATCCTCGCCAAGTCCTCATCGCCCTTAAGCTCAAATATGCTTCCCGAAGCATCAAGGCTCTTTCAGCTCACCCTTGTTCCTGAAGAGGAGCTGAAGCAGGGAAGCTATTTTGTAAATGCGAGTGTACAGTCAGAGGATGGTACCCTTCTGGCCTCAAAGGAGATAGAGGTTAAGCGGTAGGGACATGGATCTGAACTCACTTGAATTCATCTCTGCGTCCATGGCACTGCTCTTTTTAGCTATGCCCTGCAATTCCATGATCCAGACAGCAGCACCGGGCCAATCGGTCGAGGACACATTGACCTTGGGCGAGGCCGACGGTCCTGACATCTCTCTGGAAGTTCCCGCGTCCGTTTCTGACTGGGTTCTTGTTCCTTTTGCTGACAATCAAAAGCAGATCACCATTAGAGTCGAGGCAAATGATGGTTGGACGCTTGCAGTCTCATCAAACCGACCAGACGGAAGAATGGCCCAGTACGATCCAGTGGCAAAAAGTTACATTCCAGATGGCAAAAGCCTCAGCTGCCCTCTGAAGATCTCAATGCCCGGCTGTGCAGGTCACCCTGCAGCCTGGGAGGTCGACCTTAGCAGCCCTGGCACAATCCAGCAGATGGCCGGCAGCCGAGGTGGTGCACCGATAGTAATGATCGCGACATTGCATCAATCGGTGACCTGGGAGGACGAGCCCTCTTCGGATGAATTCGTCTACAGGATAGATCTAGAATTCGCAGTCACTCCATCAGGTTAGCATACCATGATCAAAAACAGCATTGTACTGGCCTCCTGCCTCCTTGTGATGATCGCACTCCAATGCGCTGCATTAGATGATCTTGATGCAGAACGCGAAGTTCTGCTGATCGTGGATCTGCCAGCAACAGTAGTCTATGATGTCACAGTTTCAGATCTCCTTCCCAAGGGGCTGATCTATAAGAGCGCAAGCCTCAGGATAAGTGGATCTGAGATATATCCAAAAGAGGCCATCAGCGATCCAAACGACGGCACCAGTGGAGTCAACATAACCTGGTACTTTGGCGAGGTTAACAACACCATGGATCAGGACATTCGGATCGGCTTTCAGGCGATGGTGGCCGATGCGCCCGATATTCAGGCAGGAGTTGTCCTCTCCGGTGAAAAAGCGACTTTGCGCTGGAGAGATTCAAGTGGTTGCCTGCATTTTTGTTCGGACGAGTCGGACGGTGTTGTGATAATTGAGCCCGATTTGATTTTGGAGAGGAGCATTCGGCAAGACGAATACTATGAGATCATAACCCTCCAGATCTCTCATTCTCAGAGCAGCAGTTCGCCAGCCTTCGATGTTGATCTCTCCGAGTCTCTGCCTGCTGAAATGGCTTACTTGCCAGGCTCAGCAGAGATCTTATCCGGTCCAGACGGAAAAATCGTTGAGAGCAATCCTTCGCACCTTATGTGGCACTTCGATGCCATTGATTCTTCCTGGGTCAATGCCAAAAAGGTAATTCTCAGTTACAGAGCCATCCCAGAGAACCAGAGCAACTTGCATCGACCTAAAGCTGTACTCTCTTGGACCAGCGCTGCAGGAGAGAATCCCAATGAGCGAAAGTATTTTGCCAGTGATGATGGAGAAGGTCCAATCCCTCAGTCTGATCCGGAGCTTGCCATCTCCATGATCGATGACCCAGATCCTGTCTCGCCTGGAGGAATTCTGAATTATACCGTAAACTATCGAAATTTTAAAGATCATGCCATTTGGGCGATGGTTCATGTGATCTACGACGGAAACGTCTCCTTTTTATCAGCGTCACCTTCGCCTGACACTGGAACAGAAGGCCAGTGGACCTTAGGCGACATTTTGCCGCAAAGATCCGGAACCATAAACATATCCACCCGCGTGGACCCCGCAATGCCAGGGGACTCGGAGTTGATGAGCCATGCCCAGATTGGATCCAACAGCGCAGCTATCTCTAGAACCAAAGTGATTGGCACAAGCGTTCTTAAGATTGAGAACAACGCCTCAAGCCCCATCCTTTGCCCTGGGAGCTCTCTTAACTACACATTGACCTTCAAGAACGAGGGATCTGAAGATGCTCTAAACGTTACAGTGACGGACATCCTGGACGGCCATCTACAATTCGATGAAGTTGCTGGCTCGACGCCCAGGCCCAGCCGGATTTGGAGGGACGATGAAGGAATTCACCTGTTTTGGAACGCTGAGACATTGAGATCCAGGGTGCTGTCGCCAGGCCAGTTTGGCGAAATTGATCTGCAGGTGAGATTGGAGGACAGAGCTGAGAGCC
>JAAZNX010000084.1 GCA_012798025.1 Methanothrix sp.
ATTTCTGCATCAACCTGTCCAGGCTGGCCTGCAGGCCCTGAATAGAAGAGCACCAATCTTCGTTGACATTAAAATGGTAGAAGCGGGAGTTGTGAAGACGGGCCACAAAAGCAGAATCGAAACCATCATCGGCAATGGCGACGACCTTGCAGTTGCCCATGGAATCACCCGCACCTCTGCCGGTATCTTGGCCCTGAAGGAAAAGCTATCCGGCTCAATAATCGCCATTGGAAATGCGCCTTCTGCACTGCTCGCCCTGTGCGACCTGATGGAATCAGGCGATGTTTCACCCGAGCTGGTCATAGGAGTGCCAGTGGGTTTTGTGAACGCTGCCGAGAGCAAGGAAAGGCTGAGAAAGATCGATGTGCCGTCCATTTCCACAGTTGGCACTCGCGGCGGAACGCCCATCGCAGTTGCAGCCTTAAACGAGATCATAAATACCTATGCTAGAGCCAATCGCTGACCCCGTCACGGGCTTTCGGGTCCCACCCTTATGGATCAGTCTCAGTCGAGATCCAGATGTTCTGCAGAAAATTCGTAGCGGCCGATGGGTCCTTCTGTCCAACGGCGAACTGCTGAGGCGTGGCCTGACGACCGGCACCACGGCGGCCGCAGCCTGCAAAGGAGCCGTCTTGTCGCTGAAAAAATCCATTGATGAGGTGGCGGTAAACACTCCTGCTGGCCTGGAGGTATCACTGCCGGTCGCCGCAAAAGGGGGCATTTGCGTTGCGAAAAAGAATGGAGGCGACCATCAGTTCGATGTCACCAGAGGTCTTGAGATCGTGGCTCGTGCACGAATTGCAGAGAAGACCGGCCTCTTGTCTGGCAAGGGCGTGGGAAAGATCATGGCAGATGGGCTCTGCGCCGAGATTGGGAAGCCGGCCATAAGTCGTTGTGCAAGAAGGCAAATAATGCTAGCAATCGAAGAAGGGCTGAAGGTGACGGGCCTCGCTGGGGCCGAGGTTGAGCTGAGCGTTCCACTGGGCGAAGAGCTGGCCAAAGAGACCCTCAATCCCAAGTTAGGCATCGTGGGCGGCATCTCCATTTTGGGTTCGACGGGCTTCGTAGAGCCCTGGAATGATCACCTCATCGAGGACCGTGTAGAGGAGCTGCAAGGCGCAAAGAAGGTTGTTGTCACGACAGGAAGAACAGGCCTCAAGTTCAGCCGCGTCTTATTTCCTGATCACAAAGCAGTGCTTGTGGGCAGTCAACTCGATCGACTGGCATTCAATGAGGACCAAGAAAGCATCCTTTGCGGGCTGCCCGCCCTGATACTCAAGTGGGCCTGGCCCAGAGTCCTAGAGGGCACGGGTTACGGAACCGTGGCCGAAATGGTGGAGGTGGAGCCGGATCACAAAAATATTGCCCTGGCTTTGGAGATCGTCAAAAAGAGGCTCCCTCACACACGCATAGTGTTGTTGAACAAGGATGGAAGCGTACTCAAAGATCTATGATAATTGTAGGAGTTGGTGCAGGCCCTGGCATGCTGACCCAGGAGGCAATTTCGGCTATTCGCAGTGCCGATCTCATCTATGGCTCAGAGAGGGCTGTAGAACTCGTCAGGGGTCACATCACAATCGGTTGCACCGTCGAGGTAATCGAGGACTACAAGAAGCTGCACGAGCTTCCTGATGAGGCTGTGGTGCTCAGCACTGGCGATCCCATGCTATCCGGCCTGGGATATTTAAAGGGCAAGGTCATTCCGGGAATATCCAGCATGCAAGTGGCATGTGCGCGGCTGAAGATCAGTCAGCTGAAGGTTGTTCCCATCACCGTACACGGTCGAGTCCTGGACGCTGAAGCCGTAGCCTTTGAGCTGCGAAGGGGCAAGAGCGTCTTCCTGATCTCTGACGCAAGCACCGACCTGGAGGGCCTCTGCCACTACCTGGAATCTCGTGGCCTCTCCAGAAGAGTTGCAGTGCTTACAGATCTTGGCTATCCACAAGAGAGGATAGACCTTGGGAGCACATCTTCACCGCCCTCAATCTCAGGTCTTTCCTGCATCCTACTGGGAGACTTTTAGGGTGCTGGCGGCCTGAACCTCGATGGTTGCATCAAGGATTGCAGGTTTTGCAGGGAAGATAGCCCTGAGACCTAGCATCTTCGACGCTATCAAAGTAGATCCTGTTCTCAGGTTTTATCTTCAATGCATAGCGACAGTCAGGCCGATGGTACTTCTTGGATGTGACGCTGCCCACAAATAGGCCGTCCTGCTTCGCCGAAGTGCTCGAAGTGAGATTCGATTTTGCGCCCGACAGCTCAGAGCTGTCATCATCCAAATCAGGATCCGCCTTCACATCTGGCGAATTTTCTTTCATGACAGAGTTCTTTGATGAGACGCGGCCATCGCTATCATCGCTTCGATCTGCTGCACTGTTTTCGTTTGTCGTTCCATCCTTCAGGTCGACCGCTATTTCGCCTTCTATGGCATCTTCTTGTTGTGACACAAACTCTTGAAACAATTGCTCTGCGGTCTTTGTCGCCTCTGAAGGAGTGGACTTTGAAGGGGTGGAACTTGCTGGATGTGTGACCTCTCCCCAGGGCTCAGCAAGGCTGCATTCTCTGGTCTCGCGGTCTAAAAGTCCCCCAGGTCCGACAACTTCCAGAGTGCAGTTATAGCGTCCACGTGGGATTTTCATGTTTTTCGAGATCTCAAAGCTGAGGTCTTCATCGGGTTTCGTCTGTATGAACAGAAATTTTGTGCTCTGAATGGCTTTGTTTCCCTGCCGAAGTGTGGCGTTGAGCAATAGATAGGGAAAAGAGCTGTTGCCAGCGAACATGAGGCTGCCGCGTACGCGAAAGAGGTTGCAGCTCACATCCGCATCGAAATCCACATGTAGTTGTAATGGCGAATCCTCAGCTAATTGCACCTTGGCCGCCCCAGCTCGTGTGTTCTCTGTTTTCTCAATGCAGCCCGCCGCGAGGAGATGTGCCAATAGAAGAAGAAATAAAAGGTATCTTATACCACACTTATTAAAAAACTTCAATAACAATTGGCCAACCCCTTCATTTCCTGTGGAGAGATCCCATCCTGCAAAGATCTCCCTCCTGTGGAGAGATCCCGTCCTGCAAAGATCTCCCTCCTGTGGAGAGATCCCATCCTGCGAAGATCTTCCGGCATGGATCCAGACCTACGAGCTTGGACCAGACTGCATCACCTTTGGACCAGACTGAATCACCTTGACATTGCGCGAAACGCCTTCAGCAGGCCTTCGATGCAATCCAGTTGCTTTTTCAGCTTATCTAGGTCCTGTTCCTGCTCCAACCCTTTGATAAGCATCTCCAGCTTACGAATGAGAACTGCCCGCAGATGCGTCTTGGCCTGGACCAGATCGTCCTCTGGCGCGATATCTCCAGAAAGGGTTTTCAAGGCCTCAGGCTGCTGCGAAGCTGCGGATCTCGATATCTCCTTGGTTGAGCCTTGATCTACATCGACGGAACAGACCGGGCAGACGATCTCACCATGACAGCGGAATAGTGGCGCACCACAGTCGTGATGTGTGGCCAGCATGGTGCATCCCTGTTCTAGAAACTTAGTTATCCTCAGGAGGATTTCATCCTCATTCATGTTTGGCCACCAGCCACCACATACGTTTAAATATAACGACCATACCATCACTGCCTAACTGATTGAGACGAACATCGTCATTAACCTTTTTCCTTTGAGTGAAGGTGGTGAAGCCATGACATCTGAAAAAGTCCTTAAGCAATGCGTGGAGGTTTTAGAACGCATCATGAGCGATGATGCTGTTCCAAGGAATATCCGGCGCTCGGCTGAGAATGTTAAGGCCATTCTCCTGGACGAAAGCGTAAATGAAGCGGTTAAGGCAGCTTCAGCTATATCCATATTAGATGAAATAAGCAATGATCCAAATATCCCACTGCACACCAGAACTTTGATCTGGAATGTCGCCAGCCAGCTTGAGACGATCCCTGTGGCCTGAGCGCTTTCTTGGGCCTAAATACGCTTTGGCTGTTGTATTTTTAAGAAGAATGGCCTGCATACCAATTCATGAGCATTGAGTTCTATATCTAAAATGCGGCGGGCTGTATCCAAAATGCCGTGGGTCGAAGAGCGACTGTGCGATTTCCAATGAACCGCTTTCTTTTCCACTTGGCTCTTTTGCATGTTGTAAATCCCTAAGCTCGACTTGGCCATCGCCACACCAAAGATCGGCCCTTCGCTAAAGCATTGTGGCTGATATAAGGCGTAAGTTATCTCTTCTGTGCATTTGCGTCTCTGCAGTTAATGTTAGAGCATCGCGTTTTACCACAGGGTATGAAGGACCTGAGAGAATTTGCGATTCAAGTTAACCCCATATCAAACCCTCATGTTGCTCCTGCCTCATACACGAGGGATAAAAACCAGTACACAGCGAGGGTTTTCATCAGAAATTGTGAGGAGCCAAAAGAAACGTTGGCATTCTCGCAAGCTTTTTATTGGCAATTTGTATCCTCTATAGTTTTATTTGATCAAAAAAATTTGCTTATAATAATTATACTCTTTCGCGAACGACAATCACATGATCGCCCTCAAATGAGTTGACAGGTATGGAACGTTATAACAAGCGAGTGTTTCTTTTTTGAGGTACTTTTGTCCTGGAAAATTCCAGGTCGTTTTGTTAGACAACTATTTTTACAACAAAAGGTTTAAATATAAACAATGAGAAAATGCCAACGACTAAATTCTTTTTTTACGTAACGAGAGAAGCTAAATTCATTTCTTTTCCAGTGGAAATCATGGGGTAGGAGGCCAGAGTTCTACTGGAAATAAAGGGGAGTTCACCATAACTCTTAATATCCCCCAAAGCCAAGTGAAAAAACGTTAGAGGGGAATTATCTTGGTTTCTATGTCTGGAGGGTTATTTGCCGATCTATTGGCGCAAGGAGGCATATTTCAAACAAGAGATGTACTGCGCCCTACTTACACGCCAAGCGAGCTGCCCCACAGAGAAGAGCAGATCAATAGCCTGGCATCCGTTTTAGTCCCTGCATTGAGAGGTGAAACGCCTTCCAACGTCCTAATTTACGGAAAGACTGGTACAGGAAAGACGGCTGTAGCCAAATATGTGGGCAAGGAGCTAGAAGGAGCTGGTTTAGGGAACACAAAATGCTCCGTGATCTACATCAATTGTGAAGTGGTAGACACGCAATACAGGATCCTTGCCCACTTGGCAAGACACTTCGACAAAGAGATTCCTATGACCGGCTGGCCTACAGATCAAGTCTATGCAGAGTTCAGAGGCGCGCTTGATGCCGAGAAGAGAGTCGTCGTGATAATGCTAGACGAGGTAGACAAGCTAGTCCGAAAGGGAGACGACGTTCTTTATAACCTCTCACGCATCAATTCTGATCTGCTTCGCTCCAAGGTCAGCCTCATTGGCATCTCCAACGATCTTAAGTTCACGGAGTTCTTGGATCCAAGGGTGAAGAGCTCTCTGGGCGAGGACGAAATAATTTTCCCGCCCTATAATGCGGAGCAGATCAAAGAGATCCTGGAACAGAGAGCAAAATTGGCCTTTCGCCCCGGAGCCCTTCAAGAGGGCGTAATTCCCCTCTGTGCTGCTTTTGCAGCTCAAGAGCATGGCGACGCTCGCAAGGCTCTGGATCTCCTACGCATATCTGGAGAGCTAGCAGAGAGATCGCGCTCTGCGGTTGTCGCAGAAGAGCATGTGAGGTCTGCTCGAGAGAAGATCGAGCAAGATAGAGTAGAAGAGGTGATCAAGACCCTTCCAACTCAATCCAAGCTCGTTCTCTACAGCATTGTTCTGCTCGAAGAGCAAGGCACAAGAAACATCACCACCAGTGCCGTCTACAACATGTACAAACAACTCTGTCCCTTGGTAGAGACCGATTACTTGACACATCGCAGGATTACGGATCTCATCGCCGAGCTGGATATGATGGGCATATTGCATACAGTTGTGATCAGCAAAGGCAGATATGGTCGGACCAAGGAGATAACTTTAAGCGTTTATCCCGGCAAGCTGAAGGCCACGCTGCAGCAGGATTATCGCATGAAGTCTTTGGGCAGCGTAAATGTGCCCATGCAGTCTCGGCTGGGGCTGTAAGGCTTTTATTGGGCAGTAGCAAACTACGGCCAATTTTCGCGTTCTGCAAATTGGCCGGTGCATGAGCAATTAAAGATCGAGTCAGAACTTAGTCCTCTTTGATCTGCTTTATTCATATCGAGATATCCACCAGAACAGCAAGGAAGCCATGAATCTTCCTCCCTATTCTTAAGAACGGATTCATCCATACTTATTTTAAGGGTTAAATGATGCTGACCTGCGAAATCCTCCGAAACAAGTATGTCTGGGTCTCTTGAGTTTGTCCTTTTAGAGGTACTGTGGGATTCTTTTCTGGCTATGCCCAGGTGAGTTAGGCTGCCCGTCGATTCCATATTCAAAGCATAAAAGCTAGATCTATTCATCGCTCTGTCTACTCGCACCTGTGAGGGAGTCATATCAACATCGATCACTGTTCTGTTGATATTGGCTCTGTATAAACTCTCTTTGTCAAGCTTCCAAGAATCTATCGATGTGGTGACTAAATCTCCGTTATTCTCATAATGCTCCGAATTGCGCACGATCGGCCCAAAGTAGGACATCTTCTTGTAATTTGCGTAAGCAGATGGCCAGATCTCATCGATATCGATCTTGGCGTATTCAGCGACCAGGGGAACGACAATGAATCTCGAAGGGTCCGTCGGATCGGGTACAGTGACGTCCTTAGTGCCGCTTTGAAGTTCGAGTAGGATGGTCACCGGTCCTTCTATGGTTTTAAGGCGTTCCTTTTCATTAAGAGATAAATCTCCTCCCCGTATTGCAGAAGATCGCTCATTCGATTTGATTCCAGCAACGTTCTTGATCTGAGAGTACCTGGAGAAATTTCCAGAGCCCGATATGTTCCCATCTAGGCTGAATGTCAAGTTATGAGTCAGGCGAGATATATGAAAAGCGGAACCTCCCACCTTGGCGTCGATCGTGT
Source organism: Methanothrix sp. (assembly GCA_012798025.1). Lineage (GTDB taxonomy): Archaea > Halobacteriota > Methanosarcinia > Methanotrichales > Methanotrichaceae > Methanothrix. Next base: position 6,991 of record JAAZNX010000084.1, read on the forward strand.
ATCCGATGGTTGCCGTGGATAATCCAACAAGCAAAGAAAATGCCAGCAAAAATAAAATTGCCCTCCCAAGTCCGCTTTCCAAGCCTATGACCCTCCTCTGTAGACCCAAAGCCTTACGTTATTTATTTAACTAATAAGCAAAATATATCAGTTTTGGTTGAGGCTACTGTCAAAACATACGTATAAATTGTACTTATTTATATTTATTATCTATATTCATTAAATAGGTTCCTTGCACGTTTATTTAATGGAACGGAATACAATCAAATGGACAACAGGATTAACGGTGGTAAGGGCTTTGCTCAAGTTTCTGGTTTTGTTCTTCGCCCTCTCATTCCTGCAAGGAGCAGCTTTAGCGGATGCGGATTCGAATCCTATAACTACCTATAGCTTCCAAACCCTAGAAAATTTAATCGAATCAAGTTCGGGTGGGAGCGCAGTGGATGAATCCTTTAGCGGAACAGGGCCCGAGAATGTGATCCAAAATTTAAACCAAATTCTCTTCAACAGCGCAAAAACAAGTGCTAAAAAGCCAAAAGATGATTTTACCTTTATTGATAACCAGGTTTTGCTATCAGAAATTGTCGGAAAGTATAACGACTTAATTGGGCCCGGTGATATGCAGTTTACTTTTGGGTGGACGGCCCAGGGATTTGATTTTGATGCTGCGATTGCAAGCATGGGTCCAAATGAAAATCCTGGACCCAATTATTATGGCACCATGATTTGCGATTATTCATCTGATCAGACGAAATGCAGCTTTGGTGCATCGTCTTCATGAATTCTGGCCTGCCTGCATCTCGCTTTGATTTTACATTTGCTTTTATTTTCCTTTCCGGGACACAGAATCTTCCCTTATGGCGCAGCCGATCTTCCAGCGAATGTTCTTTATCAAGCCCAAAATGGTTCGTGCCTCCCTCTCAGTAAGCTCAGCCCTGCCGAAGATGCGCCGCAGCATGAGCACTGTGAACTCCACTTTATGCTCAGGGTATCCGGCCTCCACGAGGAGCGATCTGGTTTTGTCTTGCAGCAGCAGCAGGCTGTCGCGGCTTGCAAGCTCGATGCATCCGTCCGTCACCCGGGAGAGTTCATAAAATAAAATTGTTGCAGCGTGCGAGAGATTCATTACGGGATACTCCGCGCTGGTTGGGATGGACACGACCATGTCGCAGATGGCCAGCTCCTCGCTATTCAGGCCGCAGTCCTCGCGTCCCAGTAGAAGGGCAACTGTACCTTCTTTTCCCTGGAGCTTTTGGGAAAGCTCGGCAGGGGTCAGGCAGGGGACACGCAGGTGCAGCCGCAGGTGATGCTGTGCATTCCCCAGCCGTTTGCCCGTCGTGCCCACCACAAGGTTCGCGCCCTGCAGTGCCTCTTGAAGGGTCGAAAAGCACCTTGACATCTGCAGAACATCTCGCGCATGTGCTGCCATGGCCAGGCCGAAGTCCTCGATCTTGCAAGGATTGACCAGCATGAGGTCGCGAAAGCCGAAGTTCTTCATGCTTCTTGCCACAGAGCCCACGTTTCCTTCGTACATGGGCTCCACCAGGACGACGCGCAATTTCATTTTGGTTCATCCTTTCGACACGCCCAGAGGCACAAGCTTTGCAACCTTTGTGGCGATGCCAAGGCTGTGCACCACGTTCACAACATCGCCGGACGGCTTGTAGACCTGTGGAGCCTCCTCAGCGAGCATGCCTGGGCTTGTGGCCTTGACCACGATACCGTACTTGTTCAATGCGGCCTTGACGTCCTTGCCGGCAAACATACGGGTGGCCTGGCTGCGACTCATAACCCTGCCAGCGCCATGGCAGGCAGAGCCAAATGTGAGGTCAAGGGCCTGGTCATTTCCGCAAAGAACGTAAGAGGGCGTCCCCATGCTGCCCGGTATGAGCACGGGCTGGCCAACATTTCTGTAGGCATCAGGCACCTCGCGGCGGCTTGGGCCGAAGGCACGAGTCGCGCCCTTCCTGTGAACGTACAGCTGCTCGCGCCGACCATCGACATCGTGCTCCTCGATCTTGGCCACGTTATGGGCCACGTCGTAGACTAGGTCTAGGTTTGAGCCGGGAAAGTACCTCTCGAAGACCTCTCTCGTCCAGTGGGCGATTATGTGCCTGTTGGCCCACGCATAGTTGGCAGCACAGACCATGCCGCCGAAGTAGTTCCGAGCCTCGGGCGAGCCCAGAGGTGCACAGGCCAGTTGTTTGTCTGGAATGTCGATGTTGTATTTGCGCACCGCCCTGGCGAGAACCTCGAGGTGATCTGTGCATATCTGATGGCCAGCTCCGCGTGAGCCGCAGTGTATCATGATAGTAGTCTGGCCCTTGAAGAGCCCGAATTTCCTGGCCACGTCCTCATCGAATATCTCCTCGACTCGCTGAATCTCCAGGAAGTGGTTGCCGCTGCCCAGGGTCCCTAGTTGAGGTCGTCCTCTCTTGCGGGCTTTCACGCTCACTTGGGACGGATCCGCTCCTGCCATGTGGCCGTTCTCCTCGCAATGAGCCAGATCGGCCTCAAAGCCATAGCCTTCCTCCACCGCCCATCTGGAACCTGCCATGAAGGCCTCTGTGAGCTGCTGATCTGTCGCATGTAGCCTTCCTGTAGCTCCTAGGCCCGAGGGCACAGCCTCAAAGAGGGCACTGATCAGTGTGTTGATGAGGGGTTGAACCGATTTGGCTTCTATATCAGATCGGAGAAGGCGAACGCCGCAGTTGATGTCGAAGCCCACGCCGCCCGGGCTGATGACGCCGCCCTCCTCACGAAAGGCTGCAACGCCTCCGATGGGAAATCCATAGCCCAGGTGTGCATCGGGCATGGCCATGGAATACTTCACAATTCCGGGCAACGTGGCCACATTTGCCACCTGATCAATCGTTCCCGGTTCTACCATCTCACGCAATTCCTGGGATACGAATATCCTGCCAGGAACGCGCATGCCTGGCCGATAGCCGATGGGCACCTCAAAGATATTATCGCTGATCTTGATTATATCCACCATGAAATCACACGTCCAAGATTACCTGAATGCACCATAAGTCATTTTTAGTGATCTGAAACTGGTGCAGGGTGACGGCCTTGACCTCGTTTTCGAAGGCATGCCTCTTCAGGTCTATCCTCTCTCCTCCGATCTTGCCTTCCAGTCTCCAGGTCCCGTTTGCATTTTGCTTTAGCCCAACAGTGAAGGAGGCGAAGACTGCCGACTCCGTCTCGAAGAGGAAAACGATCTCAGAGAGCCACTGGTAGGCAAGCTGCTCCAGGTCCTGGGCCTCCAGCTCCACATTCCAGAATTCTGTGATGTTAATTGCGGCAGGGTCTACCATGGCCTTGAAGAGAGCGGCTGCAGCATTGGAGAGCATCTCTTCTGGGCAGTGGCCATAGGCGCGGAACTTCACGTCGGCTGTATGCTCCAGGTATTCGAAGGGCATCATCCATTTATAATTCGGCCTGACAGGCATTAAAGGATTGCTAATCCTCGCGTCAAGCCCGCCCGAACAGCCAGGCGCACAACATCGTTGTACTCTTTAAGGGTTATGCGCCGATCAAGCTCGGGAAAGCGACAGGCGTTGTACTCCGGACGGTACTGGGCCATGACGTTGAGGTAGGTGTTAGGGGAGATCTCTTCGGAGAGGAAGCGCACAACCTCTGCACTGCCTGCCAGGTCTCCTGGCAGTACGAGATGGCGCACTATCAGGCCGCGAATAGCCACTCCATCCTCGTCCATCATCAAGTCTCCCACCTGGCGGTGCATCTCTTTGATGGCGGTCTTCATGATGCGGGTGTAGTCTGAGGCTCCTGAATATTTGGCAGCCATATCGTCCGAGCCATACTTGGCATCTGGCATGTAGATGTCGAAGATGCCCTCCAGGAGTTGGACTGTCTGCACACTGTCATAGCCACTGCTGTTGTAGACCAGTGGCACGCGCAGGCCATCTTCTACGGCCAGCACCAAAGCCTCCAGGATCTGTGGCACAACATGCGTGGGCGTGACGAAATTTATGTTGTGGCAGCCAAGATCCTGCAGTTGCAGCATCATGCTGGCCAATGCGTCTGCAGATACTTCTTTGCCATGATCCTGCTGGCTGATATCGTAGTTCTGGCAATAGATACAGGCCAGGTTGCACCCGGAGAAGAAGATGGTGCCCGAACCGCTGCTGCCAACCAGTGGCTGCTCCTCGCCGAAGTGTGGCGCAAAGCTGGCTACGCGGGCCAGGCGACCGGTGCGGCAAAATCCACGCTCATCCTTCAGGCGATTTACGCCGCAGCGTCGGGGACAGATCTCGCATGACTCCAGGCGGGCCAGGGCTGCTTGGGCGCGAGCGGCTAGGTCGTCGATATGGGCGTAGGCTGGCATTTGGATATCTAAGAGCAAAAAAAAGGGAGCTTTTGCTCAGAGGAACCTGATTCCTTTTGGCATCTTTCCAAAGCGTTTCCTGAACTCCTCGGGCCAGTTTGCACTATCAAGGCCCTTCTGGCTCAGGAATGCGCTCGTCCATCTCTCCAGGCCTACTCCGCTGCAGCCTGACCAAAGGGTTTCGCCTGATTGAGCTTTGACGGTGAAGCCACGAGGATACTTCTCGCCATTGACTGACAGATTCTGGAACTCAATCCAGTTGCCGTTGTATGGAAGCACAGCCTCATAGTCTACAGTTCCTGCACCCTGCATCTCTGCAAGGCCGGTCTTTCCTTCTTGAGCCATGAACCATGGAGTGACCCAGGCCATCCTCCAGCGCAGCTCAAGGATGTCCTCGAAGATATGCTTGTAGCAGCTCTTGAGCCGCTCTGCCTCCTCAAGGGTCTGCTCCTTTGTGCCCAGCCATACGATCTCGATCCTGTGGAACTCATCCACGCGCTCAATGCCGTGGATGCCGCCGGACTCATACCTGTGGCTCGTTCCGGAGCGGTCGAAGACCTTGATTGGTAGCTCATCATTTGGCAAGGTCATGCCCTGCAAGAATCCCCAGAACGTTGGGCACTGCGCATAACACATGCCGCCGATGGGCACGTCGATCTTCTCCTTTACCAGCTCAAGGGGCACCTCGTGTGTTATCTTGTAGTAGTCCATGACCTCTTCCCAAAAAGCAGGGTCGCGGGTCTTGGGCGGGCAGACAAAATAAATCTCCGGGTAGACCCCCTGGGCGTGGCCGCTCTTCTTCCAGACATCCCATGTGTCGAGCTTGGGAAAGATCATCTCCGTGTAGCCCAAAGGTCGAATGATCTCATCCAGCACAATCTGCTCGAAGGTTCTGAAGATGTGCGTCGCTTCTGGCCCATAGATCCACTGGCCACGGCTGGAGCCGTGTTTGATCCAGCCTGCCTTCAGCATCTCTTCGGTAGGATCGCATTTGAACTTGCACTCTCGAGGCGCACTCTCCCAGAGAAGCTCCCAGTGCTCAGCCTTGCCTCCATAGGACTCAAGCTTTTCTTCCAGGAGGTTCACAATTCTGTCTGGTATCCTGTTTTCGATCTCCGACTGCCCCAATGCTCCTTTCGGGCCTACATCGAGCTCGAGCAATAGCTGGCCATTTTCGAATTTTATATCACGCACGTATGGTATCTTGTGCTCTATGGGCCTTTCAGACTCGACCTGAATGTCGAACTTGCTGATGTCCAGGCCGCGCACGCCTATACGGTATTTCTTGCCCAAGAGCTCAGCCAATGGTCGGCGCAGCCTCAGCAGTGCATCATGAGCGCGAACATATCTGTCGCTCTCGATGACGATGTCGATCTTATTACCGGTCAGCTTCCACTGAACGACCTTTGCGCCTCGCCCCTCAGGAGCTCCCTTTTGCAGTATTGCAGCCGCTCCCGCGAAAAAGTCCGAGATGGCAGCTTCGGCATCTTTTGCATCGGCGCTCAGCCGAAAGCTTGCCTCCAAGTGAAATCTCATCTCTCCTCCGTAGAGTTTAGTGTTCCTTCTGCTATTTTAATATTCATCACTAGATCGTCGACCGTGGAGAGCAAAGTACCAATCTTCTCAGTCGAGAATTCCAGGCAAAGGGTCTCGCCTTTTGCCTGAAGGTGCATATTTGGCAGGTTATCGGGCTCAATCGATCTGGCGACTTGCTCTGCACCTTTCCCCCAGAAGAGCAGCCTGGCCCAGATCATGTAGCATCCCCGGTTGGCGCAGAGCCTTTGTGGAGCTGCGATCCAACTATCTCGTCTAATAGTTTTAGGAAAATCTCCTCAGTGCCCGGTGGGATTGACGCTCCGCTTGCGATGGTATGGCCACCACCAACGCCGCCAACGGTCTCAGCTGCCTTTCTTATGGCCGCGGAGAGATCCAGCCCTCGAGATATCAGCGGCTTTGTCCCTCGCGCCGATATCTTGACTGTGTCATCTTTGTGGTTCAATGTGATCAAGGGCAGGTCGGTGTAAAGGTATCTTATCCCAAGGCCGGCCACCACCGAGCCTGCTTCCATGTTATTGCCTTTCAGGTAGCGAATGTTCTTCATCGTCTTGTTCTGCTCTCGAAGTGCATTTATCTCCCTCAGGATGTGGCCTTTGTAGTCGGAGGCCAGCTTCCTGGCCTCTCCAAGGGCCCTCTTATCTCGCAGGCACAAGGTCAAGCCGAGGCCGGGGACATCTCTGTTGCCGCAGGCGTTGAGAAGCTGAACCATCTCGAGGGAGTTCTCCACGACCTCGTGCTTGAGGCGTATTACCTCGCCTATGACCGAATCAGCGGCAAAGCTTCCCTGCATGAGCAGCTTCAGGGTCAAAGCTGTGCATAGCCTTGTTAGGTCATCCTTCTCCAGGTTCTGGATATCGCCCTTTATCTTCAAACCATCTAGGAACGCTTTGGTCTTATCAGAATCTCCTGTAAAATCAAGCAACGGCTCAATGCTTCGCTGGAACACCTCATCAACAGGTCCGTCTTCAGACATCTTCAAGCCGGCTTTCAGCTCCACAGAACCGGAAGCCACAGCTTCATCCAGGATGGATCGATTAGCTCCTATCATAGCCTGGCGGTCGCCAATGGCACCGACCAATGCCAGCCCAACAAGGTCGACGTTGTCACCCATATGGCGCACCACAAAGTAGACTGTTCCGGCTGCAGAGAGCTCAAAGGCCCCGTCCATGCCAAAGAGATGGGGATTGAGATGCATACAGTCCAGGGTGCCTGTCGGCCTGTGGTGGTCCAGGACAAAGCATTCGCCTTTCACGCGAGAGATGAGCTCCGGCTTGCCGCTGCCCATATCGCAGAAGATCACCGGCCCTTCAAGGCCTCTGACTGTGGATTCGTCCAAACGGTTCAATAAAGTAGCCTGAAAGGGGATCTTCGCGCGCAAGAGTGCATTGCAGATCAGTCCTGCGGATGCGATCCCATCTGCGTCGTTATGTGAGATCACTCGCACACTGTCGCAATGCATTATCGATTTGGCAATTGCTACTGCGGTTTTGTCGAGCTGCTTCATGAGACTAGTATCTCAGCCGCCTCGGGCGTGTAGTTCCATTCTGGTGCCAGCCGCCCAGAGTCATGGTAGTATTTCACAAGTCTCCTGATCTTATTCTCTGTGAGCTGCAAAGCCCTCTTATTATGGATATCTTTCTCATTAGATTTGACATGTCTTCGAATATGCAGAGCTTTTCTCATCAAGTTGCTAAGATCCTCCGGTATGTCTGGGAGTGACTTGTTCTCCTTCAAGAAGCGATTAATGTTTTTGCCCAAGACCAGTTTGGTGCTCGGAACTCCATACTGGTCTCGCAGTGTCAGGCCTATTTTGCTGGAGGGAAGCCCGCTCTCGTGTAGCTTCATGATTGCCTTTTCCAGCTCCTCTTTGGTTATGTCGGACCACGCAGGTGCCTTAGTCGTCATTGGTGGCCGAGACCGGGAGGAGCCCTTCTTTCTGCTGTGCATTTTTGCCATTTTTAGTCCTCATTAACTTTCATAAGGGCGAAGGTATAAACCTCATTCCCAGGTGGAATAAAAAGCTTGCGCCGTTGCTGCAAGCTGCAAAGTCCACAACACAGCAAGACAATGGAAATCTCTTTATACTATAAACATGTGAGTTTTCATCTGGGTGAGTATTTGAGTGGTAGGACTGATCAGCTGCGAGACCTCGTTCTAAAGATTGGTGCCAGCACCAAGGTCGTGGAAAGGCAAGCCACTCGTCATGGCAGTCTCCGAGGGAGCAGCGAGATTGAGCGCGCTCTGTTGGAGGTAGTCAAGGAGATGATAAAACAATATAACATCCAGACCAAGCTCCTCCCCGAGCAGCTTTCTTCTGTAGTGCGGCTATTTTACAAAGGCTTAAGCGATACTGAGATCGCAGAGCAGTTGGGCGACAGAGCACTTAATAAAACCGTCAGTCGCGCACGCATTAAGCTTCATTTATTCCGTGAGTCGGATCTGAAGCCGCCCTTCGATAAAGATGAGTTTGTTCACCTAAAAAATTCCGGAAAATCTGTTAAAGAGATGGCAGAGGCCTTGTGTGTAGCTCCATCTACTATTTCTGAGTACAGAAATATCTTCGATAGCCAGAAGGCATCTGAGAGAGACGGCTACACAAAGCGCTTTCTTGAGATTCTTTCCGACCAGGATGTCTCAGAGCGCATGGTGACGGTACACACTGAAGATGGCCTCCAGGATACCATCGATACCGACTATGAGGCTGCAGAGGCTTAAACCCTCTGCAATCAAATCATTTGCCCTGTCGCGCAGAATAAAATGAAGATGATGCTTATCAGGGTCCATTCACCGTCTACAAACACGTCCATTGCCAACTTATTCATGTTTTTCCCAAAATAAAGTATGCAAGCAAACCCGTTGATGATCAGCATTGCAGTTATAGTCCACGCGCTTTTGGAAAAGATGGTCAAAAGCGGGAGCAACGCGCCATTGAGTGCCAACAACACTAAAACTGTCTTTTCGGTGCCCAATATTACAGGCAATGTTTTTATTTTATTCTCCCGGTCTCCTTTTACATCTCTTAAGTCGTAGAGGACGGTGTTAACAAATGCTTTTATCAGCATGAAAAAAAATACGAGAGCGATGGTCGATCTCTCATACATGATATGTGCTGCCGGTAGGAGTGTTAAAGTGATGGCCCATGATACTGCGACTACAACGTTCTTCATAACAGGGATGTCCTTTAGCCTGGGCAATCCAGGAAGAAGCCTTGAACCATAGAGGACATTTGCAATTAAGGGGATAAAACAGAGCAGTGTAGATGAAGGGCTGTCTAAGAATGTCATTATTATACACAATATGTATGCTGAAATGGAATACGTGAGGATGAGTTTTCCACGCCCCTTTATGAAGCTGAGCCTCTCTGGGATATTGATGGCGTCTTCTTTTATGTCGGTTATCTTATTGATGCTGTATAGGCTGAACGCCATCAGAAAGACCGCAATGCAGATGTCGATTCGTGCAGGAATTCCAAGAAGCGAATATGCTATGAATGTAGCAAAAAACCCTGATATTCCCACTGAAAGCGAACTGACAGACAGGAATAGGATTGTTTTTTCCAGAATGTTCACAAATTCTAACCAATAGTCACGGAAAGTTCTTTTAAATATCCATGTGGATATATCAATGAAATTAGTCACCATAATGTATATTATATCCTTACAAATTATTAAACATATTCCCAGCTAGAAGGATTATTAAGGTAACTAAGGGGTTCTTGATCCGACAGTCTATAAAACTTAATTTTTCATACTCACAAGTCAATTCGTCTTATTTTTATTTAAAGATTCCGAATTTTAAGTACTTACTTAAAATATGTATTAAATTCAAAAGAACATGCGCTTTCGTAAAACAAGTTCAGCAACCAGAAGAGTCGGCAATAATTTTTGCTCACACCAATTTGGAGATATCCTTATAATACTCGAACAGCTCGTATCCCCACGATGTGGCATCCTCTCCTATACATATCAGTTCACCCCCTGCTAGATCTATAGTTCCGTCCAATCTCCACAGCCCCAGCGCCAATAAATGTTCAGTTACTGTAAAGCCGATATTGATATTTTTATCTAGGTGATACAGTCTGAAGTTATTCGCCCCTCTTAGGCTGTTGATTAAATCAAAATACTCTTTAGAAACGACATTTAGAATTGAATCCGTCAATATCAGCTCGACGTTTGCCCCTCGTTCGACGCAATCCTTGATAATTTCTGGAAAACCAGGGGCAATGAAAGAAGAAACGCCGCGGATATTCTTTGCTCTTGACAATTCTTGCATGAAGTTGTCCAAGCTTTTGAGGGGCGACGCTGGATCTGAGGTTATGCGCTGGGATCGACCCAGCATCCCCATCTTGGCCAGAAGGTGTTCCGGAATTCCGCTCAAGTCATGGCTTTGCCAGTACTCTGCGTGCTGATCCAATAGCACAATAGCAGCCACGAGTTCATCCAGCAAGATGGTCTGAATTTTACCTATGTTAGTCAAAGAATAGTGCATACCTTTTTTGTTTACAAGGCCTGTTTCGATCAGATCCTTCATCGAATGAAGGATTGTGGATGTCCGAATATTCATCTCCTTTTCCAGTTCCCCGGCAGTAATCCTTCTGTCCCTCAGGCACAGCATTATTTTCGTACGCACTGCAGACCGTGTGAATGCCTTTAATTGGTCCTCCGCCAGATCATAGTAATTCCAAGCAGACATGATCAAATTCCTTTAATGCTTTCTGTGAGCTTCATAAGGTCCTGATACAGCATTCATATCGCTATCTTGTACATAATATGTGCCCTTCAGCGTGTTTGGATTTATAATGCGGCCATCCGTGAAGGTTATGACTATCTGTGGATCTGTATCGCCTGTGTTCCTCACAGATAAATAATTTGCCGATACTTTATCTCCTTCAACTTTTCCGAATATTATGCCCGAGTATTCACTTCCTGTATTGGGCTTAACTGAAAAGGATCCTAATAGATTAGCACCTACCTGCTGGATCTTAGCGGTCATCACCTCTTCTATTGGGCCAAATTGGTATTTAGATTCCCAAGTTCCTGTCAGGTCTACGTCCTGCGCTAGGGCCAAATAACTTGATTGAATCAAAATACACAAGATAATTGCCGCTAATTTGACATGCATTTCAATCACCACTTAGGTATATCGGTTTATATCACGTGATCGTTGCTTAGGTATATCGGTTTATATCACGTAATCGTTGTGTTGAGATTAACTATTTAAGTGTGGTGTCTGTTGGTAGCGTGCCATAATTTCAGCAATTATTGCGGTTGCAGAAGTCTTACTTATCCCTGGCAGGGTATGGATCAGACAGTTCTGCGCTTCTGGATTTCGTCGTCCAGATCCTGTATCTGCTCTAACTGGAAAGCTA
>JAAZNX010000014.1 GCA_012798025.1 Methanothrix sp.
AGGGAAATATCCAGTTCTATCCTCTCTGCAGCAAGTGCTTTGCCCTCAAGGAGAACATAGGCGAGATCTACCAGATCAAAGAGGAGGATGTGACCGTCCTGTGATCACAGTCAGCGATGTCAAGCAGTATCTTTACTGCCCACGGATAATCTACTTCGATCACGTTCTGCATGTCCCCAAGCCCCCTGATCAAAAGCTCTTGACCGGCAAAGAGCTGCATGACTCCATAACAGCCAGAGAGAAGCGCCGCAGGGGCGCTCTCTTCTACGACCCGGAGCTGGATCGTGCGGAGAAGATGTTTCGGGTAGCCCTGGAGAGCAGCAACCTAGGCCTGCGAGGTGTTCTTGACTATCTGGTGAAGACCGAACGGGAGTACATCCCTGTAGATTACAAGTTCGGCTTCTCTCATAACGGAGGCGTTCACCTGAACCACAAGTACCAGCTTGCTGCCTATGCTCTTTTGGTGGAAGACAACTTCAAGACCATCATCCGACGAGGCTTCATCCATTACAGCAAAGATAAAACCAACGTGCAGATCGATATAGACGATGAGATCCGCAGGCGTACATTGAAAATGATCCGCGAGACCATCCAGATCATCGAAGAAGAGATCGAGCCCATCGGCACCAGAAATCCCGGCAGGTGCACAGACTGCGAATACAGCCGGTATTGTGTTGGACACCAATCTGAGGATTGATATTGCATCGTAATAGGAGGAGCACCATGTATTTCTTTTCCGAGGAGGAGCGAAAATATCTCTTAAAAAAGCTCATTCCCAAGGCTCGGGAGAAGGGCATAGCTGAGGAGCTTCGTGGCTGGAACTGGCACTCTACAGAGCTTTCTCCGCCCCACGACATAATCCTGCCCGTCTGGGAAGTTTCTGATAGGTACTGCGAAACCGGCCGGGATTCTTACCTGAGGCACGTGCAGAAGGTCAGCGTGCCAGCCAGTGATGAAATGGTGGCTGGTCGCATCTACCACCAAGCTATGGCTGAGCTCTATCCGACGGCTAAGAGGCTGATTTATAGAGAAGGCATGAGCATCTGTACCAACTTGCCGCAGATTTTGATGGATAGGCTACCCGAGGCCGTAATTGAGGCAGAGGAGCAGCTCGCTCAAGTGAAATGTTCTACCCAGACAAGCAAGGATGTTGGAGATAACCTGAGAAAGCTCTGGTCATTCGAGGTGAGCAGAATTGTCTCTTCGATCTATGCCTATCTTGGGAAATACAAGTACCTGAGCGATGATTCGCTGATCAACCATGCTCTTCCCTTCGTTGTGGAGCACAAGCTGGATGGCCAGTACCTCGGCCTGAGCAGCAACCTCTCTGCAGATGCCATTAACATGGGCGGTATGCTCATCTGCGACCTTAAGACCGGATCGAAGAGGGACTTCCATAGGCTTTCAGCAACGGGCTATGCGCTGGTTTACGAAAGCCTCTATGAGGTGCCCATCAACATCGGCTGTACCGTTTACTTGAGCTTTCCGAAAAACCATCCCACTCCGCACATAGAGAGGGACTTCTTTATCATAAGTGACGAGCTCCGGCAGTGGTTTATCGAGGAGAGGGATAACAAGCAGGATCTGATCTTTTATGAGCGGGATCCAGGAAAATGCCAGAATCCAGGAAGTTGCAGGTACGGAGAATATTGCTTTTAGAAATATCGTATGTGTTTAGCTGCCTAGAAATAGGTTGATAGATGCGGATTTCAGTTGGCAAAGAGAATGAAGTGGTCTCAGAACTACAAATACCTCCGGTCAAAATGCTACCTGCGGGGTAGCAATGGAGTTCAAGGAGTTGACTGATGAACGATGGTCGTTTGTCAAACCACTTCTTCCTCCACAACCTCATGTAGGACGAAAGAGAGCAGACGACCGCAAGGTCGTCAATGGCATATTGTATTTATCGATCACAGCATGGCAGATGGCGAGATATTCCATGGTGCATATCAGACCGCCTTGGCGAAGGCATGAGACCTGGTCCGAAGAAGGAATTTGGGACAGAGTTCTAAAAGCTATTCGAGAGCGTGCATACGCAAATGGCATACTTACTCTGAATTCGGTAGCGATTGATAGCACGCTCATCGAATCGAAAAAAGGGGCAAATCCCCAAGGTACAATGGACACAATAGGCGGAAAGGGGTGAAAGCTCACTCAGCAGTCTCATCGGAAGGCTTACCGCTGAGCATTCTAATCGGCCCTGGTAATGAGCATGACAGCCAGCGTTTTGAGCAGGTTATGGCAGGCATATATAAATATCGATATTGTGCGGCCAAGGACAAAGCCTGATGAAGTGATGGCTGATGCGGCTTATGATACTGAAGCAATCAGGATGTATCTTCTGAAGAGGGGCATTAAAAGCAATATCCTCTCCAATAAACGAAATCAGAAGAATCCTTTGCCGGTTAGGCCTACTAGATTTGATGAGGCATCTTACAATAATAGAGGATCTGTAGAGCGGTTCTTCTGATGGATGAAGCTCGGACTCAGAAGGAGAGCAACACGGCATGAGAGGATCGGTGTTTGCTTTTTAGGATTCGTGCAGATAGCGTCTCACAATTTGGAGGAGATGCGAATTTTGAGACGACCTCTTTGATTCACTCTTTTTTCGTCTCCTCACTCCGTCAGGCCATCTTGGCCCAACGCTTTCCGGCTATATGCTTGATAATTTAGATGAAATGGATTTGAGTTTCAGAAGAGGAGCGCCCTAGCCGAGCCGCTAACCCTTTAGCGGCCCAATGGCAGTATGGCCAGGGCGTATCATTCATTCCTTTGGTTTTGGCAAGTGAGCGCTGCAAGAGCGATGAGGTAAAGGAGGCTTTGCACTTTTCGCCCAC
>JAAZNX010000173.1 GCA_012798025.1 Methanothrix sp.
GCCATGTGCATAGTTCCCAGGGAGTGCTCGAACCTGGTGTGAATGGCACCGGGATAGACAGCATCCACCAGACCAAGCTGTTTTATGCCCCTCAGCCGCTGCACAGGCCGGGACTTTATGAGCAGCCACTCAAGCTCATCCACCTGAATGGCCCCGTGAACAGGATCACGAATGATCCTCGATGAGCAGTTCACTTTTGCCTATTTTCCTCCCAGCTTCATTATAGCCGCGGCCAGGTCGCCCCTGACCTCCTGCAGGGCAGCCTTCGCCTCTTCTGGGTTTGCGCCTGTCTGAGCGACGACCAATTCTACATCCGAGGCGGGGATCTCCAAAGCTGGCTCCTCTTGAGCAATACCAGAAATTGGACGCTCTAAAACATCGCCCGATATCTGGTAGCTGCGCACTCCATGCGCATCCATAACAGCGACAGAGGCATTCTCAATTACGATCTCCTTGTCAGGCATGCGAATGACGACCTCTTTGACCCCTTCCAGCTCCTCGATGTCTATGCCCATGCTCTTCAACATGCCCTTCATCTTTCGAGGGCTCATTTGGCCCCTCCCGCCTAAGCCGCCTAATCCTGGAAACATGTCATCACCTCAAATCCTTGTAAAAATTGTAGAAGACCTAAATATCTGAAACACGGACCAATAGAAGCTACCTGGCAACCTGGTTTATAAGGCTTTGGTCGATGACCACGCTCTCGTCGACAGCGGAAAGCAGCTCATCATGAATTGAGCTGGGAGAGTAATACAGCACGACCAGCACGCCCGCGTCCTTTGCAGCCTCGATGGCTGGCACGAAGTCGCTGTCACCTGTAACGATAACAGCTTTTCCGATCATTCTTCCGCAGCTCAGGCGGACCAAATCCACAGCCAGTGCGATGTCCACTCTCTTTTGCACAAACTCTCCGCCCACGCAGCCCAGGCGCCCCAGCTTCACCTCAAACCTGGGCAATTTACGAAGAGTGTAGACGAATTTGTCCATTGATGCAAATCTCCGGCGCTCCTCATCGGTTGGAGGGGAGCTCTGGTAGGGCATGCAGTTGTAGTAATAAGTTCTCAAGCGTTCATAATCTCCGCATAAAATCTCCGAAAATCTTGCCAGATCGATCTTCGGTTTACCAAAATCGACATCCAAGATCTTCGTTAAGTAAGCGCCGTCAACGAATACAGCTGCACGATTTCCCAAAATAGCCCCACCTGCATCCATTATGAACTGCCGTCCTCCAGAACGGCAGTGGCCATTATCCCACAGCTTGGTATGGTTCAATGGTATATCTAACTTGCGTTGGATCTTATCTTTTCTCTTACATCGTATGAATCATGTAACGGCCGATGAATTTTTATCGATCTTGATGAAATAGAGCAATGAGAAGATGGACGCAAAGGTGACGATGATATATGAGAAGATGGAAATCTGATCGCGGACTTGAGGCCAGGATGTTCCTGACCATGTTTCTCCTGGCCATGGTCTACCTTGTATTTCTGGCCGTTCTGCTGGCCATGGACACCAGCCAGACGGTGGTCATCCTGTTCATGGCTGGATTCATGTTCTTGCAGTATTTCTATTCGGACAAGCTGATTTTAAGCTCAATGGGCGCGAGAATTGTATCAGAGAACGAAGCCCCCGAGCTTCATCAGATGGTTTCAAGGCTGTGCGCCATTGCCGACCTGCCAATGCCACAGATCGCTGTGGTGAAGACCAGCATGCCCAATGCCTTCGCTACCGGAAGAAGCCAGAAGCACGCAGTAGTGGCTGTGACCACGGGCATCATGCAGCAGCTCAACCGCAGCGAACTGGAAGCGGTAATTGCCCATGAGCTGACTCATGTGAAGAATAAAGACATGATGGTCATGACCATAGCCACTTTCCTCGCGTCCGTAGCTCAGATGCTCGTGCAATGGCTGCCCTTCCTTGGTGGAGGCAGCAGTCGCGACAGGGACTCAGGCAGCAACTATGTAATTCTGTTTCTGGTATCTCTTGTAGTCTGGGCTGTGAGCTTCATACTCATTAGGGCACTGTCCAGATACCGAGAGTTTGCTGCGGACAGAGGCTCTGCGATCATCACCGGCCAACCATCTAACCTCGCATCGGCCCTGATGAAGATCAGCGGCTTTCGCGTGCCCACGCAAGACCTGAGAAGAGTGGAGGGGCCGGTTAGTGCACTCTTCATCGTTCCTGCCATCTCAGGCTCGTCCATCATGAACCTGTTCTCCACACACCCAACGACCGAGGCCAGGATTGCAGCTCTGCAGAGGATTGAGCGAGAGCTGGAGGCAGCCTGAAATGGGGTTTTGGGACTCGATACTTGGGAAGACCAAACTCCCTGAGGCCAAGACTGACAGGCTCTTTGCCATCTCCACGGCTGCCGTGACCCTCGAAGCCAAGCTAGGGCTGAAGCCGGGTGGCTCTGCAGGCGTATGCATCAAGCCCATGGAGTCGTCGAAGTACGAAGCGGCAAGAACTGAGATTGAGGATCTGCTGAAGGTAAGCTTCAAAGAGACAGGGACCATTTACAGCATCCAGAAAGATGAGTACAATTACATTTGGATGATTCTGAATGACCCGGATTTCGACGATTTGGTGACCAATATCCAAATGATCTGCCAGATCCTGATGGAGCAGGGCTTCGGAACCCAGCTCCTGGCAGCAGTCTACCGCTTCCAAGGAGATGGGACGGTCTACTTGATATACAACTTCAAGCTGGGGTCCTAC
>JAAZNX010000210.1 GCA_012798025.1 Methanothrix sp.
CAAGAACGCAGCAGACTCGCTGATCTACGCCTCGGAGAAGATGCTAAAAGAGGCAGGCGATGTGGCCACAAAGGACCAGAAGGAGAAGATCGAGAAGGCCATTGCCGATCTGAAGAACGCCCAGGCAGGCGGCGAGATCTCCGAGATCAAAGCCAAGACCGAGGCACTGCAAAATTCCATCTACGAGCTCTCAAGCGCCATGTATCAGAAGGCGGCACAGCAACAACAGTCTTCTCAGCAGGGCTCAGGCCAGCAGCAGGACCAGGCATCCGGGCAGTCTGGTCCCACAGTAGATGCAGACTACGAGGTAGTAAACGATAAGAAGTAAGCCTGAGAAGATAGACGGGAAAAACCAAAAAAGAGGAACTGGATAGCGCATGCCGGATAAAAAGGACTACTACGAGGTGCTCGGGGTCGCCAAAGAGGCTAGCGAGAAGGACATCAAAAGCGCCTATCGCAAGCTAGCCATGAAGTACCATCCAGACAGATCGGATGCGTCCGATGCAGAGGAGAGGTTCAAGGAGATCTCAGAGGCGTATGCAGTCCTCTCCGATCCGGAAAAGCGCCAGAAGTATGACCAGTTCGGCCACGCAGGAATCAGCGGCCAGTACTCTCAGGAGGATATCTTCCGAGGAGTGAACTTCGAAGACTTGCTGCGCGGCTTTGGCTTCGGCGGCGGCGAGAGCATCTTCGACATGTTCTTCGGCGGCGGCCGGGGCCGGGGCCCTGCACGTGGCCGTGACCTGCGCTATGATGTCAACCTGACCCTCGAGCAGGCTGCCTCTGGTCTGGAGATGACCATCGACGTTCCACGTACCGAAACCTGTTCGACGTGTTCTGGAAGCGGAGCAAAGCCTGGCACCAGCCCTGTGGTCTGCAGCGCCTGCCGAGGCACTGGTCAGATGACACGGGCCCAGAACACGCCTTTTGGCCAGATCGTCACCTCCACCACGTGCAATAAGTGCTGAGGTCGTGGCCAGATCATAACAAGTCCTTGTAGCGATTGCGGCGGAACAGGAAGGGCGCGTAAAACGCGCAAGATCAACATCAAAATACCTCCTGGAGTGGAGGATGGGCAGCACCTGAAACTTCGCGGACAGGGAGACGCAGCGAGCATGGGCGGCGAGGCGGGCGACCTCTACGTGGTCATCAACGTCATGCCGCACCCAAGGTTCCAGCGTCAGGACAGCGACCTCTTTATTGAGATGCCCATAAGCATTACCCAGGCGGCCCTGGGAGCAGATTTGGAGGTTCCGACCTTGAACGGCCGGGCCAGGATCCGGGTGCCCGCAGGCACGCAGACGGGTTCGGTCTTCCGGCTCAGAGGAAAGGGTATGCCCAGACTTCAGGGCCTGGGGTCTGGTGACCTGCACGTAAAGGTCAGGGTCAAGACGCCTTCCGCTCTGACTGAGCGGCAAAAAAAGCTTATGGAAGCGCTCGCAGCAGAGTTCGGCGAGAAGAAGCAGTCTTCGAAGGATAGGAGCATCATAGACAAGATCGTCGATGAGGTCAAGAGCGCAGTTCAGTGACGATCCTGTGCTCTCCTTCGCTGTCGTGCACGACGCACTGTCCACTCTTTCCGGGCCTGCCCCGCTCGAAGTCCACGTATTTTTCCAGAAGGGCTATGGCCTCGCAAATCTCGATGATGCATCTCTTTTTCAATAGCGCAGCAATCTCCCAAGCCTTGCGAGGCTGAATCTTCCTGCCCAGTCCCCGGCACTCTGAGCACCTTAAGGCTCCATTGTCCAGATAAAAGGGATAGGTGCTACAGAGCAGCGGCCTGGTGCCATAGATCTTGCATTTCCGTTTTGCATAAAATTTGCAAGAGCCATCCTCTTTCTTTAGCCGCCACTCCAGCGTATGAAAGACGCCGTCGCTGTCCCACTCACCTTCCTGTGGCGGCTCGACCACATCGCTCCAGTCCATTCCCATAGTCTCGAGAATGCGCCGGATCTCGAAGGGAAAGACGACCACGCTGTTGTCCTCACCGGTGCAGCATTCCCCGCAACGCTGGCATTGAAAGCCCATCTCTTGAATTTGTACAGCGAGCCTCTCCGTAGAAAGCCCTCTTGCTGCCAGCAGATCATCGCGCAGCTTGGCAAGCAGCTCCTCTGTCGAATCTTTTCGTCTCATCTCTTGCATACTGCAATGAAGTTATCGAAGAGCTCCTGTCCATGCTCGGTATGAACCACCTCGGGATGCCACTGCACGCCGTACAGAGGCCTGGCAAGATGCTTCATGGCCTCTATCTCACAGACTTCGGATCGCGCAAGGACTTCGAACCTTGGGGGCAGCTGTACTACCTGATCCATGTGAGAGGCCCACGTCTTGAATTTCGGTGGGAGCCCCTTCAAGATGTCATTTTCTTTGACTATTTCAACGTCTACCTCGGCATAGCCTCCGATGATTCCGGGCTTCACCTTTCCCCCGAAGGTAGTTCCCATGAGCTGCATGCCCAGGCAAATTCCCAGGATCGGCACATTCAGGTCTCGCAGATAATCTGCGCAGCGTCCGGCGCGCTCCAAAGTCGGCCCTCCGCCCAAGATCAGGCCGTCGGCATCGATCTTCTCAGGAGGGGTCTGGTTGGAGATGAGGTCAGTCTCAACCTTGTCCCTTATGCTCCTTTGGATGAGGTGGTTAAATTGTCCATAGTTGTTGACGACAAGTATTCGCATTGCACACCTTGGTACTTGTTACGATGATATATTTTTTGGCTTGAAGGATTTGGCGATCTTATAACCCATGATCTGCCAGACGGTGTGCACAGATTTATATGAAATTATAGCATAAGATAAGATCATGACAAATCATTTTAGAGGCACTCTTGTAGGGGAGGCGTTGGTCGGAGAAGGACCTGAGACAGCGCATATCGATCTCGTGATCGGGCCCAGGGGGGGCCAGTGGAGCAGACGTTTGTGAATGCTCTGGCTTCGCCTGTCGCTTGGCATGCGCCATTGCTGGCGGTCCTCGAGCCTGACGCGCGATTGCCCAAAAGCCGACTGCAAAAGAGGTTCTGACAGGGAAAGACTTTGCAATGCATCCATTTGCATGAACAGGATGCCTGTGGATTCTTATCCACACAAGATCCACAAAAGGTTCACATGAGATCCAGACGGAGCCGGTCGGTTGATGAGGGCTTCAATGTGAAAAAAAGCTTCTTAAATACAAAGCATAGATCTCTATGTTGTAAATGCATTTAGGAGCAAGTGGGATAGAAAGAATTGAGGAGTGAGGATATGCACGAAAAGAATCTGTTTCTCATCTTTTTAGCAGTGTTAGTTTCAGGAACATTTCTGGCGTTATTCACCTCGGCACAGCCCAACCAAATGCCGTGGCAGATGGACCAGTCGTCTTTGGCCGGAGTCTCGGCAGCAGACGGCTCTAACCTGGCGCCGAGGATCTCAAACCTTACGCCCGACAAGCCTGGGCCGCAGGAGACAGGCACCTCCATAAAATGGACTGTCACTGCATGGGACCCGGATGATGATGTTTTACTCTACATGTTCCAGCTGAATGGCCCTTCGACCGGAGGCAGATGGCGGACGGTGTCCAGATGGTCGCAAGAAAATACCTGGGAATGGGATACATCTGATGAGGACGTCGGAAATAACCAGATCGCAGCATGGGTTAGGGACGGCAAGCATGCCGATGCTGATAGCTTCGACGATCAGATGATCCAGGATTATCAGATAACCCAGCCTGAGATTGGGGTTGATGCTGGTCAGGGTGTATCTCAGGAGCAGAATTTTGTTCCCCCGGTTAATGTACCTGGACAAGAAGCTTTGCAATTGTCAGGACAGCAAACGGCGTCATTTGTAACCTCCCCTGCAAACCAGCCACCTGCAATGATGGACCTCACATCGAACCTGCAAAGCCCGCAGGAGGCCGGATCCATCGTGACTTGGATGGCTCAGGCTACAGATACGGAAAACGATCCTCTTCAGTTCTTGTTCTTGATTGACGGTCAGAGTGTGACCAACTGGCAGGACAATCCCACTTGGACCTGGACCACATCTGCAAGCGATGTCGGATCCCACACGGTCGAAGTGCGAGTCAGGGATGGCAAGCACAACGCCGATGGAGACGATTCAAGGACTGCGACGTTCACAATAACGGCTCC
>JAAZNX010000182.1 GCA_012798025.1 Methanothrix sp.
AGGTGTCAGAATTCTGAGCTTAAACTCTTCGGGTATTCGATATGCATTAAGGATTCTATCGCTTGTGATAAAATAGTCCACTTCATATGCCAGGGCGTATCCTAAGTGAACAAGATCTGTAGGCTTCATACGGTCGTCGCGCCAGGCATCGCTGTATAAATTGCAGCATATCTCCGCTACAACTCTGTTTGGATGACGAAACTTGACATCACAACGATTTAAAAGATTCACGATTTTGTATAAATCATCGACGTTATGTTTTCTGCCCTCAAAACAAATGGCCGATAGCTCTCCCAACACCGAGGTAGGCACGTATAACGCCATCCCATCGCGGCTACTCAGGGCAGATATCAGTTTTTTATATCACCAGGGGACGGGCCTTTCTTTCGGGGACGTTCTTCTATGGAAAAGAAGAGCAAGTCTGTATCAATTGTTATGTCAGTCATCTCTTCTTCCCGAACGCTCTCCTTACCTTGGCGAGCATTGCATCCTGTTCCTCTTTAGTAATTGCCTGGATGATATTGCCGTGAATGTCGGTGGTACCACCATAGGGCAAAGGATTATCTGGGTCAAATTTCGGTAGGCTAGATGTCTGATCCGTCATATCATCACCTGGTTACATTTGGATGCGTGTACATAAAAGCATTCCCATCTCCTTAAATTATCGGCATAGACGTCGTTCGCCGTTCGGCGCTTCAATGTAACCCATTGCTTACTATAATAAAGTACCCCATGTTCCGTCTTCTCGGATTTCATGCCACTTGTCGCTGACAAGTCTGGATCCAGGTATCCAGAAGGGTGTATCAGCCATAGGTATGGGCGTTCCCATATCCCAGCCACCTAACCTCTCCAGTGCTCCGCAAATCAAATCATTATTTGCATTGGCCTTAGTGTGAGCAAGAACTACCCCTGTAAATACCCGCGGATCATCCAGGTCAAGTTGCACATTATATTCAAAAAAGCGCTCGGCTTTTTCCATCTCCACTCGTACCAGCTTTCCGAGCCCGTATCGGATATCTCCTCCCATGTATAGCAAATTAACTCTGCAAAGATCGCTATAAATACTCTGGTTTTTGCAGAAGAGATAACCTTTCAAGGCCACAGGCTCGGTCTTACCCTGCGATCCCCTCCACCATGGGTTGATAACCTCTGTCTCGTGTAGGGACTTTTCAGCGGCTGAAACTGTCCCTGGATCGATAGCAGTGCCTGGACGGGCATCGAGCAATCGACCTCGAAAGGCACTATGTGGTATAATCTCAAAATTGGCTTCCTTTCGCCAGCAGAGGCTTTTTCCCTTTTCAAAGCATGGCAGCCACGCCTTCCACTCTCCATCATATTGCTCAGAAGGATAGAGATAGCTAAAGCGAAAAGACCTCTGAAGCTCTCGGCCGATTTCCTGGTATTTGTCAAGGTTCTCGGGAGCCTCTCCCATCTTTCGCCGCGCCAATTCCGCTGTGAGTGCCGCCCAGAGATTTCGCGCTGGCAGGTACAAACGGCAGCGATCCAGGCTTCCAGCAGGTGGCATACCCACATGGAGAGGAGATTCGAGACGCCATACCCAGCGGAATAATGACCAAGTCATGCCTTGCTCACCGAGCGTCCCTTTGCCTTCGAATGATAGCGGGCATAGATCAGCGCTTGTATCAATAGCTCTCGTGCCAAGATGAGATCACCAAGGCTTTGGCTCAGTTCAAGCACAGCATCAAAAACATTGTTTGTTGAAACCTGAAATTTCTGACCTATCACTGGATTGTCAAGAAAGAACTTATAACATTCAGCCATTGCCTTCTTGCCCGGCTCTTTCCCATGCGCCTCAAGATAAAGAAAGAAGGCATACAAACCCTGTTCCTCAAGGACGGACAATGAGTCTTGCAGGAGTTTCTCATCGACCCCATCCATGGCAGAAAGCATCCGTCCAAACTTGGCGCAGCAAAGATCCAAGTTTTCCATCAAGGCCGAGCCCCCTGCGATTTATCTTTTGCGTCCTGCTCGATCTCTGATGAGTGATTGGATGATGCATTTGGCTCTAGAACTCTCAGCCGCCCCATCCCTCTAGTTCCCATGCCACCGATGCCCAGATGCTCAAGATATGGATGAGCCGCCTTTACAATACTGTGAACTTCGTCCTTATCTTTAACGGCCTTGATATCCTGATTGCCGATCTTAAAATGCTTTGGATTCTTGCAGGTGACCTCCCAGAAGAGCAATGTGGCACGGGGAAGAGCTTCATAGGTGAATAATGCGCCATCTTCGGCTGCACCGGTTTCAGGATTGATTGATACAGAGGTGCGCACCTCCAGGTTGCTGTTGACCACATGGCTGAAGAGTTTGTCTGGGACTACCCCGAACCGATCGAAGATATACTTTGGGACGCCAAGTTTCTCAAGCCCTTTCTTAATGTCGGCGTAGTTGGATAATGTCTCAACTGGAAGCAACAACCAGCCCAAGTTCAATGGCTGGCTGGAGTTATTTTCGCGGTAGATTGCGTCTTTATCTACATCCTCTGGAATTGGCAATCCAGCGATTCGAAGCTGTTCTGGAGAGGTCACCCACAATGGGCCTTCCCGAGTTGTCACCGGAAAGAGCTGAATGTGAGCATCACTGAAGGCCGCTAATCCGGCAAATCCCGTGGTTGAATCTTTGCCCTTGGCAAAGCCAAAGACCGTGCAAACGGAGCACTTTGGATCGCAACAGTGCCCTCCGGCTCCAGAAGCATCTGGCTGCCCCTGCCCAGCAC
>JAAZNX010000108.1 GCA_012798025.1 Methanothrix sp.
AGGCAAGCGATTGAATCAAAGAAAGATGGATTTTGTCGAGGTAGAAGTGGGTCAGTGGGACTGCCCGAAATGCGATGAGCCACTTGCAGGCGTTTTTCTCGTAGCCAGCACAGCACTGGTGGCTCTCCTCTTCGAGATAAAGATATTCAATGCAGAAAGCGAGGAGCATGCAGGACGCATAGCCAAGTCCATAATCGGCAAGGCCCTGGGATCTATACCCCTCCGGGTAATAGAGATCACAGTGCAGGATGGCGATTTGAGCCGTTGATGTAACTGTCATGAGAAAATGCTTGAGACCTTTGGATGAATGCAGGAACGCTCTGGACTGGGACAATCTCAAAATCCCAAGCATTCTTTTTGACTCTCCCAAAAACAGCCACAAAATTTATATTCGTTAAATGCCGCAATAAGGCAAATGCCGTAAAAGCGTTCGGCAATATTGGGTGGGGGGCAGCTGAATAACTGGCGGTATTGTCGCGATTAGATCCCATTCATCAGTAGAAACGGATCTATAAGGAGCGCGGTTTGATGGTAAATAAAGACAAATTAGCGGAGCAGAGGAGAGTTTATCGTCAACTGCCCGAATGCCTCGTGCCAGCTTCAAGCTTATTTTTTGCCTGGTGTCGCTGGCAATTCTGTGCACCTCTGCGGTTGGGCAGGAAAATACGACATAATACTGGATTGAATAATGCCGAAGAGCTTACCCACAACGGCTCAATCGAGGAGGCGATCTCTGCCTACGATGAGGCGCTGAAGATAGAGCCCGAAAAAACGACCATTCTGATCCGCAAGGCATCGGATCTAAACGTTATGGACAGGGCGAACGAGTCCCTAGAGACCTATCAGACGGCACTTGGCCTCCTGGATCAGGAGCTGAAAGAGAACCAGAGCGATGCCGAGGCTTGGCAGAATAAGGCAGGGGTTCTTCGCAGCCTGAACAGGC
Organism: Methanothrix sp.; assembly: GCA_012798025.1. Lineage (GTDB taxonomy): Archaea > Halobacteriota > Methanosarcinia > Methanotrichales > Methanotrichaceae > Methanothrix. The sequence goes on from JAAZNX010000108.1 coordinate 944, forward strand.
AGAACGAGTACATACAGGCGTACGAGAAGGCCCTGGAGGCCTATGAGGGCAGGATCGAGAAGAATCCAGAGGATGTTGAAGCACGGCTTGGTAAGGCCCACGTCCTGATACCTGCCAACAACACTGCTGAGACTGCTGAGCTGATGTTCGCCTGGGCGGATAAAACCGAGGAGCTGGCGGCGGCGGACCGGTGGGAAGACGCCCTGCAGAAGGCTCTGGAGCTCTTCGATGAGGCCATATCTGCGAGCCCTGATGATATAAGTCTCCTTCAGTCCGGGGGCTTGACCCTCTATGAACTGGGCAGGTACGAAGATGCTCTCGCAGTATACGATGGAATCCCCAGGAGATCTCCGAGCATCGCGCCATACCTGGCCCATACCAATGCCCAGATCGGCAAGAGAGATGCTCTCTACAACATGGGCAGATACGGGGAGGCAATATCTGCCTGGGACAGGGCCATTGAGCTGGACCCGAAATTTGCAGCTGCCTGGAAGGTCAAGGGCGATGCCTTAAGGGCCCTCGGCCGCAACTCGGAGGCAGATGCAGCCTACGCTAAGGCCGAGGAGCTTGGATACCGGCACAATACAACAACGGAGGAACGCCCTTGATGTCGACTTCCAGGAGGGGCCGATCCCTGGCCTTCCTGACAGCTGCATCGCTTGTCCTCTCCCTCATCTTCATATCGTCTGCAGATAACCTCTCATCGAAGGAGCCACTTCCGCCAGGAATGGAGGAGATCATGTGCTCTCCAGAGTATGCCCACTCCTGGTGGGGTGCCATTGTCCTGGACCTGGACGAGGACCAGACGCTTTTAGCCATAAATCCGGATAGGATGTTCGTGCCTGCCTCGACGACGAAGCTCTTCACAGTGGCCGCCGCCCTGGATATGCTGGGTGCTGATTATCGCTTCGAGACTCCAGTCTATGCAAGAGGCAAGATCGATTCTGGCGGCCGCCTGAAGGGCGATCTGATACTGGTGGCAAGCGGCGACCTGACCATGGGAGGTAGAACTAAAGAAGATGGAGAGATTGCCTACACAAAGGGCGATCACAGCTATGCCAACTACGGCGGGCATGACGAGCTCACATCAGCCGATCCTGCGGCAGGCCTGAAAGATCTGGCCAGGCAAGTCCTGGAGTCGGGGATAAAGGAGATCGAAGGAGATGTGATGGTGGACGACCGGCTCTTTACAACATACCAGCCTCCCATGCAGTCTGAGCTGGACCAGTACATCATCAGCCCTATTATAATAAACGACAACCTAATCGACCTCGAGGTCATCCCAGGAGAGCTGGGAGAGCGCTTCATTGAACTGGCGGCCCAGGATCGAGGGCTACAATGTCACCTCCAACGTCATGACCTCAGAGGCCAATGAGAGCCTTTGGTACACAGCCTACTTCTCAGAGGATGGAGGTGCGAATATCACCATCTGGGGAGAGGTACCTGCACATGGAGGAACGAAGGTGCGGGTCATTCATGTTCCAGATCCAGCATCCTTTGCCAGAAGCCTCTTCATCGAGGCCCTGAGGGAAGAGGGCGTGAGGGTGAACAGCTCAGCCCTCTCCCTGAACCCCTCTGAAAGGCTGCCCTCTGC
>JAAZNX010000021.1 GCA_012798025.1 Methanothrix sp.
ATGGCTCTTTCAGAAGGGGTCTTTTCGCCAGGTATTCGGATGCAAAGGGGTATTTAAATCCTGGCGAAAGCCGACCCTGATCGTCCCTCCACCGCCTCCATCAGGCACTCGTCCTCATAGATCTAGCCCAGCCACAGGTGAACCAATTTCAAAGCGCATCTTTTACCCGGTCATAGCTGAAGACCGGTCCGTCCTGGCAGGCATGGTAGGGACCGATGGCGCAATGCTCGCATTTGCCAACCCCGCACTTCATATGCCGCTCCAGGGAGACGTAAATGTCAGCCCGATGAAAACCTCTATCCATGAGCTTTCTGGCCACCGCGTTGATCATCACCGGCGGGCCGCAGATGGCCGCAGAGCCAGGAGTCAGGTCAAAGCGGTCGATGAGGCTCGTGACCAGTCCCACATTTCCCTTCCACAACTTGTCTCCGATGTCCACTGTCACCGCTACCTCCATCCCTGCGCTCTGCCAGCTCTTGTACTCCTGCATGAAATAGAGGTCCTGGCTTGTCCGCGCTCCGTATGCTACAGCCACTTTGCCAAACTCATCCCTGCGGTCGGCGATGTAGTTGATCAGCGATCGAAGGGTGGCAAATCCGGAGCCTCCACCGGCGATGACCACATCCCTCATCATCCGGTCCAGTGGAAAGCCTTTCCCGTAAGGGCCGCGTATTCCTACCACATCTCCGACCAGACAGTCCATGATCCCACTGGTCACCTTTCCAGCGCGACGGATGCACAGCTGCAGGCTTCGTCTGGTGGGAGATGAGGCTATGGAGATGGGACACTCGCCCAGTCCGAAGACGGAGATCATCACAAACTGCCCTGGCAGATACCTGAAGTCAGCTCCTTCGTCTTGCAGCTCCAGGGTGAACAGGTAGGTGTTTGGAGACTCTATATCGATATCCACGATCTCCGCCTGCATGGGAATGTACTCGTTCATCTTCTTGCCTCCGAACCGTCGCCCATCAAACGGCTCACCACAGACAGATCGACTCGATTTATGGCAGCAGGACAGGTCAGATGGCAGCGTCCGCAGCCCACGCATCCAGTAAGGCCGGTGATCTGGGGGATGTCCTCGAACTTCTCCTGATACCAGTGACGCAGGCGCTGCCCTGGCGTGCGTCGGGGATTGGCTCCTCCGGTCAAGCGGGAAAATCCGGACAATATGCAGGAATCTCGGCAGCGCAGCCTCTGACCGTCCGGAACGCCCAGGTCCAGGATGTTGAAGCAGTGGCAGACCGGGCAGACGAAGCTGCATCCTCCGCAGGAGAGGCACTCCCGACCCAGAGCCTCCCAGTCTGCTCTCTGCATAGCCTGCCTGATTTGAGAGCAGGACCTATCCCGTGGCATGGCCCTTCTCGCCTCTTGCAGCAGCTTTGTTTTCTCCTGAAAATGCTCTGGCAGCGCAGGCTGCAGTAGGACTCTGCCCGCATTCAGGATAAGAATCCCCACAGGCGTCTCGGCCTGACATAGAAATCCGTCCCCTATGTCGGTGAGTTGAAGGTCGCACGGATCTTTGGCCTCCGGTCCAGCCTCAAGCCCGACACAGAAGCACTCTTTGCCGGGGCTGGTGCAGTTCTGAACCACCAAAGCTGTGGCTCTGCGGCGGCGGAAGTAGGCCTGGTCGGGTGGCTCTCGTCCGAATATCCTGTCCAAGAGGGCTATGGCGTGCAGGTCGCAGGGCCTGATGCCGAACAGCAGCCGGGAGGGGATCATCTCTTCCTTGAAGGTGTAGCGACCAGCTTCTTGAACGTATGTAAAAAGCGCCTCTTTGTGGGGAAGCAGGAACTCTGTGACCGGAGAGAGTGGTTTGCCCATCAGATCAATTGGCTGGCCCTGCCATGTGACAAATGCAGGTCCTGCATCGGTTGACACCGGCGCAATGACCTCCATTTGCCCTCTCAACGCCTCCAGCAGCAAAGGAAGCTTGTGCTTTGGCAGGAATGCCTTCATGGTGCCTCCTTTTTCAGACGTGCTGCTGAGACCTTCAGCTCTGCAATCTTGGAGACCGGATCGAGATACTGTGCGGTCAGAGCATTGGCCGGTGCCTCTGAGAAGTGGAACGGCAGGAAAAGATCGCCTTTGCAGACCCCCTCTGCAAGCCTTGCCTCCACAGAGACGCTTCCTCGCCGGGTCTCCACTCTGACCTTCGTGCCGTCTCTTATGCCCATGAGCCTTGCATCCTCGGGATTTATCTCCACAAAGGGCGTGGGAACCTCTCTGTCCAGGAGAGAAGTCCTGCGGGTCATGGTCCCGGTATGAAAGTGGTACAGGCTTCGCCCTGTAGTGAGCATGAAGGGATAATCCTCATCTGGAGTCTCAGGAGGATCGATGTACAGAACCGGGCGAAGGCGTGCCAGGCCATGTGGGAAGCGGCTGACATGCAGAATGCTCGTTCCAGGATGGTCTTTCGTAGGACAGGGCCACTGCAGCCCATCTGGTCCCAGGCGTTCATAGCTGATTCCCCCGTAGCTGGGAGTGAGCGATGCGATCTCATCCATGACGTCGCCAGGCGAAGAATATTCGGCCTTTGCTCCCAGCCGCCTGGTCAGGTCACAGATCCACTCCCATTCTGCCCTGGCCTCACCTGGAGGGTCTACGGCCTTCCGGACTCGCTGCACTCGTCTCTCGGTGGAGGTGAAAGTGCCATCTTTTTCGGCAAAGCAGGCAGCAGGAAGGACCACATCGGCCAGAGCTGTGGTCTCTGTAGGGAAGATGTCGCTTACCATCAGGAACTCCAGTCCCTTGAGGGCTTTTTGCACCCTGGATGTGTGGGGGTAGCTGATGACGGGATTTTCTCCAACTATTATCAGGCCTTTGAGACTTCCTGATTCTGCGGCCCACAGCATCTCAAGGGCTGTTAGCCCAGGTTCGCAGGGAAGCTGGGCCCTCCAAGCCTCAACAAATTTGGCCCGGACCTGGGGGCTGGACACAACCTGGTATCCTGAGAGCACATTGGGAAGAGCGCCCATGTCACATGCCCCCTGGACATTCTGGTGACCCCTAAGCGGATAAATGCCAGTACCCTCACGTCCCACGTTTCCTGTGACCAGAGCCAGGTTGGCGAGTGCCTGGACGATGTCAGTTCCTCGAACGTGCTGTGTGACGCCCATGGCGTAGACGATTGCCCCGCGACTCGCCAGTCCAAAGATGGATGCCGCTTTGACCAAATCAGCTGCTGGAACTCCTGATATCTCCTCGGCCTTTTCTGCAGTGTAGGCACTTGCAGCCTGCAGCGTCTCTATGAAGCCTTCGGTGCGCTCTTTTATGAACTGCCAATCTGCCAGATCCCTTTGCACGATGATATTCAGGAGGCAATTGATCCACGCCACATCAGTTCCCTGTCGAGGAGAAAGCCATAGGTCGGCCAGCTCTGCCAGGCGCGTTTTTCGCGGATCGACTACGATCAGCTTTGCTCCTTTGGACCGGGCTCGCAGAATGTGGGAGGCCACCAGCGGGTGCTGCTCAGTGGTATTAGAGCCGACGATCAGAATAGCATCAGAGCTTTGCAGGCTGAAGATCGAGCCTGTCATGGCACCGCTTCCAAGAGCAAAGCCCAGGCCGGCAACTGTTGGAGCGTGGCAGAGCCTGGCCACATGGTCCACGTTGTTCGTCCCCAGAGCTGCCCGGGCCATTTTCATCAGCAGGTAGTTCTCCTCGTTGGTTCCCTTGGCTGAGGTGAGCACGCCCAGCGCCTGCGGCCCGAACTCCTTCTGAATGCCTCTCAGGCTCTCAGCTGTCAGAGCGAGGGCTTCGTCCCAGGTGGCTTTGATCAACCGATCGCCCTGCCGGATGAGGGGGCTTTTCAGCCTGTCCGGATGGCCTACGAAGTCTCCAGCCATCCAGCCCTTGATGCAAAGACTGCCCCTGGACATTGGATGGGTGATCGAGGGGGATGCGCCCACGATCCTGCCGCCGTCGACGTGCAGGAGCAGCCCGCAACCGCAGCCGCAATAGATGCAGGTGGTAATGACCTTCTCCATGAATTTTCAGGATGAATCTGGCCGACAGAATATAACAAACTTTTGGCTCATCATTGGATTCAATTTGGCGGCGATTCGCCACAATCATCTCAATCGATGAAGCAGTCTCGAAACTATAAATACCTCCAGTCAGTATGCCGTTTTGAATAACTCCCCTAATCTCCGCAAGTGAATGCTCTGTCTGCGCCTTTCTGCTTTTTAATTTATCATCATATTATAAAAATTAAATTTCAAAATGTTCTCTTGCATCATATTTTCCGTTTTGGTTGCGGCTACATGCTCTCCTGACATTCTTTTCACCGCTGATCGCCCAAGCTCCTTCATCTCCCTTATCGCTCCTGCTCTAGCCTCTTGCTTTTGCATTAGCGTTTGATCTCGTATTTATGACCGGCTGAATCTGCTTTTCCTGGAGTTGGTCGAAGACATCTCGCCTATAAAATGCTCCGTCGCCCAACGCCTTCTCGATCTTCTGGTCGGGGAGGTTTTCTTCTGCCTGGTTAACGAGCGAATTGAACTTGTTCCCTTCCGATACTCGCTCATCGGTGACCTCGATTGCAACTATCTCTTTGGTCTCCACATTCGCCGCCAAAGGGACCTTGGTCCATCCCAGATGATAGGCGAAATAATTTCGAGCCTTCGCACTTGATAGATCTAACCGAAAGGGTTAAAAGCCAATTAGCCTAATGAGAAAAATCGGTAACCTAGCTATGGATATTGCAACAGGAGGCAGTGGAGTATTTTAGTTTTTTTATAATTACCGTTCCGGTTATATTGAGAAAAAAAGAAAGGAGGAACGAAATGGATGCACAAACCAGAGGCCTGCTGACTGAATTGGGGGAGGTGTAGCAGCAAAGGCAAGGCCTGAACCCAGGAAGGCGGCCATTGGTCAGAACTGCATTCGTTGAGCATAGATATCATCGATATTGGAGGGATTATTTGTGCAATTCGACCCACTAGACATTGGTTTGTTTGTAATAGTGCTAATTGTGCTCGTCGGGCCATTCATGATCAAGAAGATCGAGCATAACCTCGAAGCGTTCTTGTTCGTTATGGGTGTGCTAGCAGTAACCATATCCAGCTTTTATAGCAGAGAGGCTCTGGAGGCCTTGGGCTACTCCGAACACCAGATGGAGCTAATCGGCTGGAACATGGAAATAGTAATGGAGGCCGTCAAGGAGCCAATAATAAAGGGAATTGTTCCTGCTGTGCTTGTAGCAGGGCTTCTGTTTCACTATGGCCGATCCTATGCCCAGAGGGGAATGAACTCGCTGACCCAGGTGGTTCCTGCGAAGATAATTGTATTTTTAATTGTAGTTATCCTAGGACTGTCCTCAAGCATAATCACCGCGATCATCGCATCACTCTTGCTAGTAGAACTCATGAACTGCATGCCATTTGAGCGTCAAACCAAGATCAATCTCATCATAATCGCCTGTTTCTCCATAGGCCTGGGTGCAGTTCTAACTCCTGTGGGAGAGCCGCTCTCAACAATCGCCATCACCAAGCTGCAGGGGGAGCCCTACAATGCAGGCTTCTTCTTCCTGTTCAACCAACTGGCAATATACATCATACCCGGCTGTCTGGCCATGGGCCTCTTGGCCATGTTCTTCACAGGGAAAGCCAAGGCTATGGAGTGCAAAGTAAGTGAGGAAGAGGACGGAGGCCTGAAGGATGTAGTGGTCAGAGCGATCAAGGTGTATATCTTTGTCATGGCCCTGCTGCTTTTGGGCTCTGGCATGAAGGTTGTGATCGACAAATATATGCTAGGCATATCTCCTCAGATCCTTTACTGGGTCAACATGATATCTGCCATTCTGGATAACGCCACATTGACAGCGGCAGAACTGAGTCCGGCAATGAGCATAACACAGATCCAGGCAGTGCTTATGGGCCTGCTTATCTCTGGAGGCATGCTGATCCCCGGAAACATTCCCAATATCATCTCCGCAGGCAAACTCGGGATCACAAGCAAGGAATGGGCAAAGCTGGGAGTTCCACTAGGGCTTATTTTGATGGCGATCTATTTCGTGTGGATCTTCTTCATACCCTTCCACATAGAGTTCCACTTTTAACTGGCGGTGGCAATCCCATCGCTCTTATTTTTTGATGCATTTGACAAAAATTCTGTAACCAAGCAAGCTCAGTTCTGGTCGATGGACGATGACCTTGCGTTCCAGCAACCGGGAGAGCCTTTCCTGCACGAAGCATGGGTCGATCAGCCGCCGCCATCGGCTCATGAAGAGATAGCCTTGGCACGGCTTGAAGTCGAACCCACGATGGGCAACGACAAGGAAGCCTGCGTTCTCCAGTTCCTTTTTGAACTCAGAGGGCGATACGTATTCAGGAGGATTTATGGTCTCCCCAAAGATGTATTTTCTCACCAGGGTGTAGTGAGAGATGCGATTGAAGAAGTCGACAACCAGGACGCCTCCGGGCTCAAGAACGCGACTGAATTCACCAAGAGCCACCTCAGCCTCTCGAAGAGTAGGAAGGCAGGTCAAAACGCCGCTGCATACAATCCAGTCGAAGGACTGATCCTGAAAAGGAAGATGGGTTATGCTGCCCTGCAAAAAGCTGGCTTTTTGGTCATCTTTGGCTCGAAAAGCTGCTCGACTGAGCATGTTTCGAGAGAAGTCCATGCCAATAAATTGGACTATGTCCATCTCAGTCGTTTCATCTCTCATAGCTCGTTGAGCCAGGTTACCGTTGCCACATCCCGCGTCCAATATCCTTCCTTTCGCACCTGAAAAGCAAAATTTCGCGGCATCCTTCTCGAAATCGATGAGCATGCGCAGGACGAACTCTGGCGTATCATCGGGTAGATCGCGGGCCAGCTTGAGGTCCACCTCATCGCCGCTTTTATTCTGGCGCTCCCAGAACATCAGTTCCTCCTTCTGAAGGCAGGCGGCTTTCTGGCAGGATTTTATGGTCTTGCATGTCTTTTGCATGAACAGCCTTCACCCCATAGGCGTCAGTTGCCCCAAGTGAAGGTGAGAATTATTAATAGTTTGCCCAAACAAATACAGACTCCACATGGCATCTGAAAGGCCCGGAGAAGAGCTGGAGCAGATCGCAGCTCGAGTAGTGGAAAGTCTGGAGGAGCTCATAGCAGTCATGAAAGAGGCAGCAAAGCAGATCTCTTGCGGCAGGCCTGTAGAGGAGGTGCAGGTTCATGACTGGCAGCTTTATCTGGCGAGAAGAAACCCAGAAGACGGTGAGAGCTGCATTGAAGCCATAGTCTGCACTATGGACTTAGAGGATTACATCAGCCTCATTG
>JAAZNX010000162.1 GCA_012798025.1 Methanothrix sp.
AGCAGAACTGCTGCATTCAAGAATCTCGCACAGAACCCCATCGAAGTCCTCCAGATCCACGCCCCTTTTTCGCAGGTATTCGTGGCCCCATGGTCCTGCCACCAGCCACTTGTCCAGTGGATCGGATGCAGAGATGTAGTGCTGCAACATCGCCTTGTCGGGCGTTGCAGATCTGTCAAAGGCCTTCTTTAAGGCTGCAGCCTTTCGAGATTCGTCGGCCTTGGTCGGATTCTTGGGCCTCCAGACAAGGGTCTCAAGCGCCTGCACCAGGACTGCATCCAGATTGGTTCGAGCAAAGAATAGCGAGTTGTTCAGAGATGCTCTAAAGCTCGATACTATTGCATCTGCAGCCTTGCTATCCTTTGCACTTTTTTGCCCCAGAGATTGCATAGCTTTGCCGCATGCATCCCAGCTCTTTGCTGCAGACTGCACGTAAATCGAAACTTTTCCTATCTTCTCAGAGAACTCTTCACCCTTCAGGGGCTGCAAAATGCTCTGCACAGCCTCAATGGCTCTTTCAAGCTCCAGGTCGCTCATTCTTCTCCCTACCACATAAGCCTCGATGGGATATTCTGACCTGCCAGGAGGGTGCTTGCATCCTCTGCACTGCGGGTCACCTCTACCCTGTCTCCAGAGACAAGCACCTCTGCGGGCCTGGGCTGGCCGTTGTACTGAGATGCCATGGAAAATCCGTAGGCTCCTGCATCCAAGAATGCCAGTACGTCGCCTCTCTGCAAAGCGGGCAGTTTTCTGTCCTTGGCCAGCACATCGCCCGTCTCGCAGATCGGCCCAACCACAGTGTAGGTCTCTTCAACAGGTTGATCAGCTTTGTTGGCCACGACGACATGGTGATATGAGTCGTAGATCATGGGCCGGGCCAAGGCGTTGAAGCCAGCATCTACGGCCGCGAAGTTCACGTGCGCCCTTTTGATGACGTTGACGCCTGCAAGCATGACGGTTGTGTCCGCCACTATGCTCCTGCCAGGCTCTAAGATGAGCTTGGGAGCGATACCAATATCTTGGCACCTGTCTTGGAGTATTGGCAGAATTGCTGCTGCCAGGTCTGCTGGTGAGGGTGCTGGCGTGTATGGATCGTACTGGATGCCCAAACCTCCGCCAAGGTCGATCATCTTGACCTCACCGCCCACATTCACCACGGCCTCGGCGATGTCCATCATCTTATTTGCCGCCTCTGCGAAGGGAGAGGTATCCAGGATCTGGGAGCCGATGTGGCAGTGCAGGCCCACAGGAAGGACGCCTGGCAAATCCATAGCCCGTTGATAGGTAACTGCCACCTGATTTGCCGGGATGCCGAACTTGGAGGAGCGAAGTCCAGTGGCGATCTTTGGGTGTGTTTTAGGCGATACATCGGGATTGACCCTGAAGAGGATCTCTGCTTCCTTGTCTAGGGCCTGAGCTGTCCTCGCAAGATCTTCCATCTCCTCGCGCGAGTCCACTGACATTCGCACTTTAGCCTGCAGGGCCATTTCATGGTCTTTTTCGCTCTTGGAGTTGCCGTTGTAAATGATCATCTCGCGAGAAAAGCCAGCCATGCGAGCCACGAAGATCTCGCCAACAGAGAAGACGTCTGCGCCCATGCCCTCCTGGACGGCGATACGCAGAAGGGTTAAGTTGCCGTTGGCCTTCATCGCGAAATATAAATCTGCATCTGGAAAAGCACTGCGGTAGGCGAGAATATTCTCGCGCAATCTTTTTTCTGAGGTAACATAAAGGGGCGTGCCCAGACTGCGCGCAAGCGCAAAGCAGTCCACGTCATCCATGTAAAGATGATTATCACGAGCAGTGAGGTGAGATTTGGGTCCGAACATGCTCTTAACTTCATCAGAGCCTTACAAAATCTTTTCCTTCATCCTCTGAACCTCGATCCCGGCCTGCTCCAGAAATTCTAGGGCAGTTCCGTCCGGATAGCTCTGCCTGTAGACCACCCTACGGATCCTTGCGTTGATCATCATCTTGGCGCAGAGGATGCAGGGCTGATGGGTGCAGTAAAGCGTTGCTCCTTCAATGCTGATGCCGTGCAAAGCTGCCTGAATGATTGCGTTCTGCTCGGCATGAACCGCCCTGCAGAGCTCGTGGTGGGTTCCGGAGGCCATGCCCTCACGGGCGCAGCCCAAAACGTCGCAGTGCGGAAGGCCGGCTGGAGCTCCGTTGTAGCCCGTGCTGAGAATCCGCTTATGCTTCACGAAGAGGGCGCCAACTTTGTTTCTAAGGCATGTGGAGCGCTTGGCCACCACTGAGGCGATCTCCATGAAGTAATCGTCTGCTGAAGGACGCTCGATGTGTTTCATTCCAAAAGCCCAATGGAGATCCTCAGATTAAAAAGCTCTCGGCAGAGCAGGGCAAGATTAATATTTGTTTCCCTACGCGATTAATGGCCATGTCTATTCATTGGGCCGATGTCATTGCCGAGAAGCTTGAAAAGAGCGGCCCTCACACAATTGCCACGGGAATTACCCCCTCCGGGCCCGTGCACATCGGAAATATGCGCGAGGTCATGACAGCTGAGGCTGTCTACCGCGCGCTGCTGGACAGAGGCGTCGAGGCGCGTCTGATCTATATCGCAGACACCTACGACCGCCTGCGCAGGCTCTACCCATTCTTGCCTGAGAGCTTTAGCGAGCACATCGGCAAGCCCTTATCCGAGATTCCATGCCCCAAGGGTTGCTGTAATAGCTATGCCGACCATTTCTTAAATCCCTTCCTGAAGAGCATGGAGAGGCTCGGAATAAGGCCCGAGGTCTATCGTGCGGATGTCCTCTACAAGGAAGGAAGGTATGTAGATGCCATCAAGACGGCACTGCAGCGTAAGGATGAATTAGCACGCATTCTGCTGGAAGTATCAGGGCGTGCCGTCCCTGAAAGCTGGAGCCCCTTTGATGCTATCTGCTCGGTTTGCGGCCGCACGAACACCACCAAAGTCACTGGATTCGACCTCGATGAGGAGACGGTGGACTACGAGTGTTCCTGTGGTGCCACTGGCACTGTCTCCATGCGCGGCGGAGGAAAGCTGGTCTGGCGAGTGGACTGGCCTGCTCGCTGGCCAATCTTCCGCGTCACAGTAGAACCATTCGGCAAGGATCATGCCACCGCAGGAGGTTCATACGATACCGGCAAGAGGATCAGCGAGGAGGTCTATGGCTATCCTGCGCCATTCCCCATGGTTTATGAGTGGATTCACCTCAAGGGCGTAGGTGCTATGCACAGCTCCACGGGGATAGTTGTAACCATTCAGGAGATGCTGGACGTTGTCCCTCCCGAGGTCCTACGCTACTTGATCATACGCAACAAACCCGAGAAGCACATCGAGTTCGATCCGGCACTGCCCTTGCTTTCTCTGGTTGATGAATACGACCAGAGAAAGGGCGATGCGCGCGCAATTGAGCTTTCCAACATCAGCAAAAGCGAGCCCTTCGAGATCCCATTCAGGCACATGGTCACTGCAGTGCAGATCGCTCGCGGTGACGAGGAGAATCTCTTCAAAGCCCTTAAAAGATCAGGCTACGACACAGTATCAAGACGCGATGAGATCTTGGGCCGGGCGCGCAATGTGCAGACCTGGCTTGACAAGTATGCTCCAGCCTATGTGAAGTTCCAGGTGCAAGAGAGGCTTCCAGCCTGCGTGAAAAACCTCACCCCAGAGGAGAGGCGCGGCCTTGGCATCCTGGCAGAGCAGATCGACAGCAAGACCGCAGCTGAGATTCATGACCAGGTCTATGCTGTGGCCAAAGAGCTTGGTTTGGATTCCAAGAAGTTCTTCCAGGCCATCTACATGGCATTCCTCGGCGATCGACAGGGTCCCAAGGTTGGGTGGTTCCTGGCAAGCCTTGACAGGGAGTTCGTGAAGGCTAGGCTGAAAGACGCTGCATCAGCCTCCTAAATGAACTGAGAGCCAATGGAGCATAAGATCTACCTCTCCGGCCCTCTCTTTTCCCAGGGAGAGATTGCCTGGGCCAAGAACGTCAAGGCGCTTCTGGAACGGCGGCTGGAATGCAAGATAACATGGCCTCATGAGATCGCCACCGGCTCGATGGAGCAGATCTTTCGAGCTAACTTGAATGCTCTGGATGAGTGCGATATCATGGTGGCCATTCTTGACGGACCGCAGGTGGATGATGGCACTGCCTGGGAGGTCGGATATTTCTTTTCACAAGGCAAAAAGATCCTGGGGATACGAACGGACCTGCGTCGCGCAGGCGAATTTGAAAAGTCCAAGGTTAACCTCATGGTGGAATGCTCTTGCATGTGCGTGGCAGACGGCCTGGATCAGCTCTGCCTGGTGCTGGAGATGCACCTGGCTTGATCGCGCCAGTCTTCGATGCCCCTCTGCTTCTGGTTGAGGGAGAGCAGCGGGTTCTGGTGGCAGCTGACCTTCACCTAGGCCTGGAGTACGAGATGTGGCTGGGAGGCGTCTGTATTCCCAGTCAGACAGCGAAGATCCTGGACCGGCTGCTTGGACATCTCTCCAGGATAAAACCTGATCGGCTGCTGCTCCTAGGAGACATAAAGCACAACGTGCCAAGGACGAGCTGGCAGGAGAAAAAAGAGGTCCCTAACTTTCTGCACAGGCTTTCCCAAGAGGTCAGGGTGGAGATCGTGCCGGGAAATCATGACAGCAACCTTGCGGACATGGCACCATCTGGTACATGTGTTCGGTCCGCTTCGGGTTTCGTCTTGGACAGAGTGGGTTACTTTCACGGTCATACCTGGCCAGACGAAAAGGTCATGCGTGCAGGACTGCTGGTCGCAGGGCATCTGCATCCTGCAATCAAGCTGAAAGATCCGCTGGGCTCCTCCCAAACTCACCATGTCTGGGCGAGAGCGCCACTCTTATCCGATGTGGTTGAAAGGCAATACGGCTTTCCTCGAGAAGGTGAGATCGTCATCGTACCTGCTTTCAATGACCTTTGCGGCTGCCTGCCCCTGAACGTGCCCTCCGATGAGCTGCGCGGTCCTCTGCTCAGTTTAGCCGATCTGGACAGCACGCGCATTTATCTTCTGGACGGCACTGATGTTGGTCTGCTCCCGGAGATAACTGAAGCTCAAAAGAGGGCAGAGGTGAGGTAAGATTATAAACCTGATGCGAAAGCTTTCAATTAAGAGGGCGATGATGAAGTGAATGATAAAGAGAGGCTTTTGGAGCTGCTGAAGAGCAAAGCCCTGGAGATGAGAAAGGTCACACTATCGTCGGGCAAGACCAGCGATTATTACATGGATTGCAAGCGCGTAACCCTCACTGCGGAGGGCGCTTACCTGACGGCCAAGCTGATGCTGGACATGATCGGTTCGGATGTTTCGGCTGTAGGAGGACTTACCCTTGGGGCGGACCCTATCGTGTCATCTATTGCAGTTTTAAGCCATTTGCAGGGCAGAAACCTCGCCGCTCTGATCGTTAGAAAAGAGGCCAAGAAGCACGGCACCATGAGCTATGTGGAGGGGCCCGCCTTAGAAAAAGGCGCAAAGGTCGCAGTGGTCGAAGACGTCGTCACCTCTGGCGCTTCCATCCTAAAAGCAATTGAACGCATCGCAGCAGCTGGATACCGGCCTGTGCAGGCCTTGACAATACTGGACCGACAGGAAGGTGGAAGTGAGGCTCTAAGAGAGCGCGGATATGTGCTTCAAGCCCTATTCTCGCGCAATGATCTGAATAAAAATATTTGATTTAGCTGCTAGCTGCTCATTGCGGGCGGACTTAGCCTTGGAGGGCTGTCCCGTTAGATGCATTGTTACCTTCGGGAACTGCTTCGCCAGTGGAGGGCGATATGCCACCAGGAGGCAGTTGATCGGGGGTCGATATGCCGCCGGGAGGCTGTTGGCCTGGAGTCGTTATGCCACCAGGATCCTGCTGGCCTGGGGTCGATATGCCACCTGGAACTGACTGTGGTTCTGGCCGCACTCCTCCAGTAGCAGTGAAAGGCGCCTCTAATCGCAGCCTGCGCCATATTCCATTTTCATCATAGGCAATTTGAGATACTATCCAATATGTCCCGCTCTGCTCTGCTCGGATGGGATAGCTGACAGGCGCGAGAGCCCCAGGATACAGCTCTGTTGTCTGGCTGCCCGGCGCGTCGCTCACCACGCCGAATGGTAGGCTTGGCGTGACGACAGCCAGCGTAGAGTTAGCCCCGTTGTAGGTGAGCAACACAGTTACCATAACGGTCTCTCCAACAGCGGCAGGAGATGGCACCTGCTGACTGGCTGTCAGTTCTGCGGCTGCCAGGCCACTGATGAACCCCATTCCCAGGAGCAGAATAATGGGCAATAATCCCAGATGCTTCATCGGCTCGTTATTCTTTAGCAGGCGGGATTTAAAGATACCTGTCATACGAGATTGATATGAGGTTGAAACCAAATTTTCCCGCTTCAAGATATGTTCCCGGAAAATTCTGTGACCAACTCCCAAGGCCAGAAAAGGGTACTATACATAAAATACTTATTTGGTTTGGAGATATGCACCTCTGATGGACGTATCGTTCTCTGCCTGGCGGCACTCGCGAGAAGAGAGTTTGCAGCTCAAAGGAGATAATTTCTCCTTTCTTTTCGATAGGCGTTACACTAATAGGCTCAACAGAATGAGCAGGGTCTTCTTTGAGGCATACGTGGTCGCCACCAAGGAACTGGCCGCGCAGGAGGATCGCTTTCCTAGCCTCAGTGAGATCGACGCGAAGATGGAGAGCGGAGCTGTTTACGCATTCAAAGATCGTTTGATGAAGAACACTGAGTTCTTCGAAGAGGTAAAGATCTCCGGCGTCTCCTATCTGGTCCCTCGCGCACTCAGGTTCGTAGATGTAACTGGCACCTACACTGATCTGATCTTAAACCTCGATGAGGGTGCCGTTGTGATGCCCACTCGCAGGAAGACGCCAGAGCCACCAGTTGCAGTGCCTC
>JAAZNX010000157.1 GCA_012798025.1 Methanothrix sp.
CCACTCGCCTCTCCAGTTATCTTGGCGATCTCCATCAGGTCTACATCTGGTTCTTTTCTCATCTTGCCCGCATGGATCTGCAGGATCTTGAGCCTACCTTCGACTGATGGCATGGGGATCTCGATGATTCTGTCAAAGCGTCCTGGCCGCAGTAGAGCGGGATCAAGGATATCTATCCTGTTGGTCGCAGCTATGATTTTGATGTCACCGCGCGTCCTGAAACCATCCATCTCAGCCAGAAGTTGCATCATTGTCCTGTTGACCTCGGCGCTGCCTGTGGTACCATCGTGGGTCCTGATGCTGCCCACTGCATCGATCTCATCGATGAATATGATGCTTGGGGCCTTCTCGCGAGCCATCTGGAAGATGTCGCGAACGAGCTGCGCTCCTTCGCCTATGAACTTGTGGACCAACTCTGAGCCGGACATGTGAATGAATGTGGCCTTGGATTCATGGGCTACGGCCTTGGCCAGCATGGTCTTGCCGGTTCCCGGCAAACCGTAGAGCAAAACGCCTCTTGGCGGCTCGATGCCGATATCTTCGAAGATCTTTGGGTTGGTCAGTGGCAACTCCACAGTCTCCCTGATCTCTTGAATCTGGCTTTCAAGGCCACCAACCTGTTCGTAGGATACATCGGGGGCTTCGACCAGCTCCATGACCTTTGCTCTGGCATCCAATGAGTGATCCAGAACGCGAACGATGGTCAATGAGTTGTTTATAGCCACGCGGGAATTGACCTCTAGCTTTTCCATCAGCTCAGCAGGGGCCGTGGTGATGAACTCCTGGTTGTTTCCGTGCTGCCTCAGCAGGACATAGTCATTTCCCATCTCCACCACTGTGGCAAGGAATAACGGCATCCTCTTCAGGAGTAGGTTCTCCTTTTTTAGCCGCTCTAGCTCACGCAGATATTTCTTATTTGCAATGAGGGACTCAAAGAGCTTGGCTCTCACCTCCTCCCTCTCCACTTTGGTGGTCTCAAGCTCTTCAGAGAGGCTCTTGTTCTCTGATTCAAGAGCTGTTATCCTTTTTGCGAACGACTCCTGAATGGTGTCTTGACCGGAAATGGCCGATGATTCACTCATACAGATTGAACTCGGCATTTCATGCTTATAAATTCATTCCCAAGGAGCAGTGTGAAAACCAGATTTTCTTTGCTGCATTCATCTTATCGAGGCGAGAGAGATATTAATCATGACTTGTCCAATTATATTTTGTGATTTAATGATAACTATACAAAAGCACATCATTCCTCCCTTTGAGGTTGTGGAGCGAAAAGGCATCGGTCACCCTGACACACTTGCAGACGGGATCTCCGAAAGCATCTCGCGTTCATTATCTCAGTTCTATATCGACGAGTTCGGCCAGATACTGCACCATAATGTTGACAAGGTTCTGATAATCGCAGGAAAAAGCATGCCCGAGTTCGGAGGAGGCTCGATTCTAAAGCCGCCAAGCGTTATCGTGGGTGGCAGAGCAACCAAGCCATCAGGAAAGCAGGTGTTTGAGATAATCGAGGACTCTGTCACCTCCTTCTTTCGACGGACTGTGAAAAACCTGGAGCAGTTCCGGGTCGAGCCCCGCGTCGAAGAAGGCGCTCCTGAGCTGCGAAGCCTCATTGGCAGGGGAGCAAATGACACCTCTATTGGAGTTGGCTATGCTCCCTTGAGTTCAACTGAAAAGCTGGTACTTGGCATGGAGAGAGAGGTGCAAAGAGTGCATGGCGTTGGCGAGGACACCAAACTCATGGCCGTGCGAATAGGTGATGAGCTGACCATAGTAGTGGCAGCAGCCATGGTCTCCAAGTTCATATCCTCCCGCGAAGAATACGACGATGCAAAGGCCAAGGTGTTGGAGGCTGTCTCAAGAAGGGTCGATGCGGATATTTGCGTGAACTGCGCGGATTCGGGCAACAACATTTACCTCACTGTGACAGGCACATCGATCGAGATGGGCGACGACGGGGCGACCGGCCGGGGCAACCGTGGAAACGGCTTGATAACGCCCATGCGGCCTATGACCATGGAAGCCATTGCGGGAAAGAACCCAGTCAACCATGTGGGCAAGATTTACAACGTGCTGGCTCAGCGGGCAGCAAGCGAGATCGCAGAGCTGGATGGTGTGATAGAAGCGAACGTCACCTTTGTCAGCAAGATTGGGGCGCCCATCAGCCAGCCTCTCCTGCGTGGTGTGAGGATTTCCGGTGACCTTCAGCTTACACCAGAGCTGGAGTCGCAAGTTGACTCAATACTCAATTACATGCTGGAGAGCACTGACCAACTGGTAGAAGAGTTCGTGAAAGGAAAGCTTAGCATTTATTGAACCATTGACCCTCAGTCCCAGCTTCCCTTTGAGACCTCTTTTTTTGCCATCTGCAGCCTTTGTTTAGCGGTGTAGCCGGTAGCGCCCTCCAGAAAATCTCTGTAGCGTTTGTTGGTATCCAATATAACACCATCTGGGACGTCTGTGGCCGATTCAGTGACCACGAAAAGCCTCTTGTTCTCTATCCAGACGGCAACGCTCTTCATTGCCCCGTAGCTGAAGAGCAGCTTGCCGTTCTCCTGTTTTATCTCACAAGGAAAAATTTCCTCAAGAACAATTCGAATCCGATCTATGTCAGGCTTGAATCCCCTCTTAAATGGGTAGTCCATGTGAGCATGCTCATCGCTGATCAAGTATAGATGTTTCGAGTGCATCATGAACTAAAAGGAGTTCATTGGTCAAGCTGCGTAGCCAAGATAGCTAGCCCTGGAAAAAGATGCATTTGAGACTGTATAGTAGCCAAGCTCCTGATAAGCAATGCCTTTCTTATACCAGGCTTCCGCATAGGATTGGTTTAGTCGGATAGCTTGCTCATAACAGTCAATGGCGCCATTGTAATTTCCCTGACTTAACAGAGAATCTCCTTTGCTATACCAGATGGCTGCATTTTCCGGGAATATCCTAAGCGCTTTATCATATGCTTGAAGAGACTCATTGTACTTCCCCAGTTTATGAAGTGTAAGGCCTTTGTTATACCAGGCTAACCCGTAGTTCGGGTCTATCTCTATGGCTTTGTCGTATGCTTTTAGTGATTCATCATATCTCCCTAAAAAATACAGATCAATGCCAATATTTTTCCAGGCAGTCAGATATTTAGGGTTGATCTCAACTGCACGGTTATACGATCTTATGGCTTCTTCAAGGCATGCAGTGGCGTTTTCTTTATTTTGATTGATATTAAATATTTCGCTTTGCAATAGAAAGGCTTTGCTGCTGAGCGCAAGGCCCTTATAGTAGTAAAGATTGAAATCCGTCGGATTTTTATTGAGTGATTCATTATAAAGCGCAATGGCCTTATTATACACACGCACTGAATCGTTTAAATAAGCTGGATTTTTCTGTTTTATGGACAACGACGCAAGAAGAGCGGCTTTTGCGTCCCAATAAACGGCATTATCAGGATTGATTTTAATGGCTTTATCATAACTGGTCAGTGCATCCTTATAATCTCCTTTTCCTGTCGCGTCAAGGCCTCTCTTGTACCAGTAGTCCGCCTTATTATTCGAATAGGTTGTATCGTTGCCCTGCGCCAGAGTACATATAAAGAGAGATGCAAGAGCCATTAGGACGATAATGAACTTCAGATCCATAATTTTTTAACCCCTCTTCTTCACATATCTGTCGTTATGATACTCGACGTTTGACGTATGAATCCAAGGAGATATTAACCTTACGGTTGACAGAATTATGTCCTTGATTGTCCTCGAGCATTACCTGACGGGCGGGCAATCCTCTATAGTTCCAAATATTTCCCATGGCTCTTCGGTTCCATGCTGATCAGCACGAATCCCAAGACTGAGGTGCAGATCAGTAGACCTGGTGGAAGATACCACCACCACATATCGTTTGCAAATCCCCCGCGGGAGAAGGCGAAATGGATCATCTCACCCCAGCTGATGTTCAGCGGATCGCCAAGCCCAATGAAGCTCAAGGAAGACTCTGTGAGCATGGCGGAGGCCACAGCCA
>JAAZNX010000192.1 GCA_012798025.1 Methanothrix sp.
CCTTCATCTTGTACTTGTAGTATATAACCGTATCCTTAAGCCATCCAGTTTGGACTACGACGCAGTCTCTCAAACTGGTTCAAGGAGAACCGCCGTCCGGCCACAAACTGCCACTTGGAGGCTCTCGTATTTGTGTTCTGTATCAATGGCCGGCCGCCTCTTTGACAATGGCATCCCGATCAGCTGGGCCGCTCCAGGTATCCAGGCCTGGGCAGCCCTATCTTACCCACCAAGTTTTATTTGCCCAATCTATGCGGTCACCTTCCGCGGATACTGCCCCGCTGAGCCCGCCTTCCCAGTCGGTCGCCACAACTGTGGCCGAATCTGTAAATTCTCCTGCAGATCGGTCTCCATTCTCGTTTATGAAGGTGAGAGTATTTCCTTGTTGAATGATCTGGCACGGCCTGCCAGCATTGTAGGGACCGCCCATCTTCCAGTTGCCGCCAAGGTCTGCCCTGCCGACTGAAGATCCCGATGTACTGCCTAATGGGCCATCAGAACAAGGATAACCACCCACTGTGCATGGTCCTTCCATGAAAACAGTCTCCCCGAAATCCACCACATCCCCAGGCTTGATTACCACTGTTCTTGGGGCTCTTGACCAGGCGTTGGTACAGGGGCTGTAACCGGGATCTCCCGGGTTGACCTCAGATACATAAGTGAACTCCGTTAAGGTATATGTTCCAGCGGGTACCCAGAACTCCGTTACCACCGGGCAATCGACATCCATCCATTCGTTGGCGCCGCAGTCCTTTGCCAGGATGATGCCATTGTCCGGAGGAGTCCACGAAGAACCCACAGAAGGATCATCGAAGGTCACCGCATCTATGCATACTCCATGCTCCACATGGACCGGATAGCCCATGCAATCCGTCTGGCCCGGACAGGGAATGAAGGGCCCTCCAGTATTGTAAATATGGCTGTTCTTGACCACAATCCAACCGCCATTTGCCTTCTGCCAGTCGGCATTGACTTGAGCCGACGCAGCGGCTGTCAGCAGCAGACCTACCAGAATTCCGGTCAATAAGTACTTGTTACACATAGATTATCCCTTTATTGAGAAGGTGACCCGTGCTTAATATACTTGGCATCGGAGGGCCCGTTGGGCGATGGATGCCAGCAGGTGAATTCGACCCCCTGCCTCACCAACTCCGCCATCACCAATGGACGACGCCTTCGTAGTCGTCCTCCATTGGGATGAATTCAACTCCCCGCCTCACCAACTCCGCCATCAGCTCCTCCATGAAGACGCCGCGCCCGGGCACACGCTCGTGCTGGGCTTCGCCCACAAGCCCTCCCTCGTAGCCGCAGCTGGTCGTGTAAACGCCACAGCTAGGGCTCCCGGCTATGCCGATGATGCGCAATCGCACTCCACTGCGTGCCAGCATCTCCAGCAAATCCGTGTAATGAGTGATGAGCATCCGACAAAAGCGCCTGAACTTCGGCAGATCCAGTTGGTTCCTCGTCACTGCCCAGCGCTCTGGCCCCAGGTACAAGAACTCCGGGCAAGGCAGCTGCACAGTCGGTCCCTCCACGCGGTATGGTATCGGCTGCAGGCCTCGCACTCGCGTCAGGGGGTTTAAGAGACAGTGCGCTGCGACGAGGATCTCCACAGGATCACAGTTAGACGACATCATTTTCTTGTCCTATACTTGATGTACTTGTAGAACCTGATGCCGTCCATATCGTCGTAGAATATGATGCTCTCCGCCTTCTCGCCAACCTTCAGCTTCAGTGTGTTGTTATGAAACTCATCCACATACTCCACACCATCGATCGCATCCATCGGAATGCTCTGCACCCTGTCCCAGGCCAGGCCAGGCCTGACAAAATGCACGCTCTTCCTGGTAGTAACCAGATATCCGAGAACCTTGTCAAGCATGCCCATCCTGGCGATGGTGAGCATCTGTTCAGTGGCCTGGCTGCGCAATAACGCCGGAGCGATGAGGACCGGGTCCTCGCCTTGTTCGGCCAGCTTATTCACTGTTCGTCTCAGCTTCTTGGGAATCTCCAGAGAACTGGACTCATCTTTCTCTTTTATGCTTTCCGTCATCCTCAGGTAACTATTCTTTCAAGGCAGCCATTCTCCAATGCGATCCTGACCTCGCGCGCCAGCCTCCGTCCTGTGGACATGTTGGTACGCCACAGGGCGTTTCCATATGGATGCCCGACTGCCATATGCACATTGGTGCCGCCTCCAATCCTCGGAGCAACATCATAGATGTAGAAGTTGAGGTCTTTGTCCACGCATGTCTGAAGGCAGAAGGGCCCGATGATGCCCGGTTTGTAGTACTCCTGCGTTGCTTGAACATAACGCTCAGCAAGCTCGAAGGCCTTCTCCAGGAGCGACTCGCGCAGAGTTGCGGAGTTGTGTCCGCAGACTGTGTACTCGGGATTTATCTGATTCTCATTTAGCGTCATCTGCTGAGGCGCAGGCAGGCGGCAGTGTCCGTCGAGGGAAGTCTCGAAGCGCCAGTCAATGCCCATGAGCTCTATCCTCTCGGTTATGGGCGAGTAGAAGAAGTCGAGGTTGAATACAGGTCCTATGATGTAGCGTTCGATCCTGGCCAGCTCAATTCCATCCTGATCGATCACATTCTGGCGCAGCAGCAGATCGGCCTTCTGACAGTATTCCTCGTAGGAGGCGGCAGTGAAAAAGCCCCTCTCCAAAGTCTTCACAGCATGGGGCAGCTTGACCATGACCAACTGATTGATATCCTCGGCCTCTATCGGCTCAGGGTAAGGCAGGCC
>JAAZNX010000228.1 GCA_012798025.1 Methanothrix sp.
CTGTAGTAGCCCAGTATATCGTCGATCACCAGGAACTCTCCCCTCAGGCCCATCTCCAGCCATGTAGGTCGGTCCACGTAGGGCACAAATTCGGGCTGCTTGAAGCCTCCTATCGCATTCAAAGCGCTCTTTTTGCAGATGACTGTGCATGCTGTGATTGGGTTGTGAAAAAGCAGATTCCTGAGCATACCATGCCTGGAAATTCCCAGGAACGGAGAGATATCATCAGGACGGTATGAGGTGATATTTCCTTTGCTATCTGTGAGGGCCCCACGGCCCCAACTGATGTCTGCACTGCTCTCCTCGAAGGCCTTCATCTGCCGCTCCAGCTTATGAGGAGGCCAGAAGTCGTCCCCTTCTAATATCGCTATGAATTGCCCTTTGGAACGCATGAGAGCATCGTTATATATCTTCCCCAATTGCCATATTCCTCGGTTTTCCTGTCTGGTATACGTGATCCTATCGTCTCTGTACCTGGCCACGATCTCTGCAGTCCTGTCGGTCGAGCCATCATCGATGATGATCTGCTCCCAGTATGGATAGCTCTGGGCAAGGACGCTCTCGATGCATTGAGCAATAAACCTCTCATGGTTATAAGTCGGGGTTATAATCGACACCATTGGGCGAACGGCCATGGAATGCTCCTTTACGATAAAGCTTGGTCTCACTTCAGTCTCTTGGCCAGAGCGTCCAGCCAGGCCATGTCAACTCTGCAAAGATTGCTGATAATTCCTATCACGGCCTTGGCCTTTAGGACCGGATGTCCCCTGAAAAGAGCCTTCAAAAAATTTTCGTTGGCCTCTCCATATCTTCCTTCTAACATGTTTGCCCTTCCTGCATAATAGTAATATTCTTTTTCTTTTCGATCCAACTTTGCGTATAAGCCTTCGAATGAGCCAGCCACAGAGGCTTTGATCTCCTCAGGCTGACCTCGAAAGAAGTCTATAGAATATCGGCTGGCCTTTATCATCGAGGCTTTCATGGACGATGTAACCTGTCTCTCATGCCGCCGATAGCAGCCCAGTATTTCATTTATTGGCAGGAACCCTCCAATGAGGCAGAGCTGTAGCCAAGTGGGCTCATCAACGTAAGGAAGCCCGGGCGGCTGCCTGAAGCCACCGATCGACAGAAGTGCGCTCTTGCGACAGATAACCGTGCAGGATGCAATGGGGTTCTCGAAGAGCAATTCGCCCAACATCTGCTCTTTTGTCAGACTCATAAAATGGCCTATGCCTTTGGGAAAAACCTCAAGGACATCTCCGTGATGGTCCACGATCTTTGCTTTTCCCCAGCTTAAAGAAGCGGCGGAATCTTCAAGAGCCGCCAGCTGCAGCTCTAGCTTATCCGGGGGCCAGAAATCGTCACCCTCAAGAATCGCGATATAGTCGCCCTTCGCGAGCTGCAAAGCTTTATTATAGGTCTCGCCAAGCCTCCATATGCCTTTGTTCTCTTGTCTTATGTACTTGATTCTCTCATCTTTATACTGATATATTATATCGCCAGTCCTGTCGCTAGAGCCGTCATCGATGATGATCTGCTCCCAGTGAGGGTGGCTCTGAGCCAGAACGCTGTCAATGCAATCGGCTATGTACTTCTCGTGGTTGTACGTAGGCGTGATGATCGAGACCGATGGCCTTTCACTCATCTGTTACCTCTTCACCTCTCCTTTTGCCCTTAAACTTCTGTAAAATATAGCTTTATCATCTTCATCGAAGATCCTGAGGATGCAGGCTGCTTCAAAGTAAAATGCTGCTCCCAGGGGAACAAGCAGAAATATGCTCAGGAATTTGAGAGCAAACACAAAGCCGCCCATGAGCAGGCTTGCAAGGACTATTTTCCAAATCAGGGTAAACGTCTGGACAGGTTCCCAGTATCTGTCTTTTAAGGTCACCAGGGCGAAGAGCGCGAGAACTGTGAACTCGGTGATAACTGTGGTCACACTTGCTCCTACATAGCTGTATGCGGGAATTGCCACTAAGTTCAATACAACGTTCTCCAGTGCACATAAAGCAGTTATCTTCAGCAAAGCCATCTGGCCATTCGAAGACCTCAACAGGCTGCTAAAAGAGCTGCTGAGAAATATGCATACCGACGACCAGACAAGTATCTTCAGTGCGATGGCCGCAAGCGCATACTCTTCTCCGAATATCAATAAAATGATCTCATCCGACAGAATGGTCGTCCCAACGCCAATGGGAACCCCAATCACCGCGAGATACTTGAAAGACCTCTGCTGGGTGAACCTCAGCATATCCTTGGAGTTGACATAAAGCTTGGACATCGCTGGGATGATGGCCATGCTTAGAACCCCTGGAACCACAAGCAAGACGATCATCAGCCTGTAGGCTGCGTTGTACAATCCAACGACCTCGTAGCTTTTCATGTAGGAGAGCATCACTGAATCTGTCCAATAGTATATTGTAATGAAGAAGCCTGTGAGGCCGAAGGGAAGTGCCTCTCTCAGAACAGGCCTCCAGAAGCTCAGATCTATCTGTGATTTGGGCTTGAAGAAATTGCGTACAAGGATGGCGACGCTATAAACAAATGTTGTTAAATTGGCGAAGAGGTAGACAAAGGCAAAATTTACAACATCAAAACTTCTTGATATGGCGAAGAGGGCGCCGCAAAGCAATGCAATGCTGTTGATTGAGTTGCCGATGGAGACGAACTGCATGCGTTCATAGGCCTGGAATATTGAGTTCATGAGGCCTGTGAATGCCGCCACTCCCACAGATAACGCAATAACGCAAACGACCTTTATGCTTGTGCTCGAATAGCCCATCAAGGTTACTGTGCAGACAAGGAGCGCAAGGGTGATTACAACCAATATCAGCTTGATCACAGCGATATTTACAAGATACAAATTGACCTTTCCTTTGTCTCTTGCAATATCTCGCACCGTCAGCTGGGTGAGACCAAGATCTGTGAAGATCCCAAAGATACCAGTGAAGGCCAGGGCGGTGGATATTACCCCGTATCCCTCTGTGCCAAGATACCGAGCTGTGTACATGGTATAAAAAAACGAGAGGGCCAAAATGAAGGCATTGGATAAAAACAAAGCAAAAGTGTTCTTGGCGATCCTCTCAACGGGTTTCACGAGCCTATCCTCACTTATGAGGTGGATAGAACCAGTCCCATTGTCTTCCACAGCGTGGATCGTCCATCCTACCGTTTATCAGCCTTGGGATTATTGTGGGATCGTCCCAAGGTCGCCTAACTTCATCAGGACTTGAATAATCATAAAGCCTGTTGACGAAATAGACCAGCGTTGCCTGCTCGTTTCCGACCACCCGAAAGCCATGCCAATAATGCCCTGGAATCCTTACGATCTGCAGGTTCTCGCCTGCAGAGACGATCTCATCCAGCTCTCCAGTCTCGTCATCATAGGCGCAGATCTTCAGAGCGCCCCTCACCACCAGGAAATGATCGACTTGCCCCTTCTCATGCATGTGCCAGGCCCGCACCATCCCAGGATAGCTCACTGACATATTGGCCTGAACGATCTCATCCTGGATCACATCCTTCCAGTCCGTCCTCATGACCTCTGTGAAAAATCCGCGCTCATCGGCAAATCGTTTCAAAGGCTTTATAACAATTCCTGGCAGCATCATCCAACCTCAGTTTTTTGCCATCTCATCCTTCAGAAGCTTTATGGCTTCTTTGATTGCAAGCGGCTTTTCGGCCAGCGTTTCCATGGCCTTGGATGTGTCAAGGGATGAATCTTTTGGCCTTCTGGCGGGCCATTTCATATCCACCATCCTCGATCTTAGCAGGAGGTCTATATCAAGATCAAAGGCCCTTGCCAGCTCCATAGCAAAGTCGTACCGGGATAGCCTTGTGGCGCCAGCCATATTGTACACTCCGCAAAGCCTGCGGTCAGCTACCTCAAGGACCATTTCCGCAAGATTTGTGTTCAAAGTAGGAGTGATAAACTGATCCGTGACCACGCGAACCTCCTTGCCAGACTTGAGGCTGTTTATCAGCCATAGGGCGAAATTTACCTTGCCGC
>JAAZNX010000194.1 GCA_012798025.1 Methanothrix sp.
CCAGGCCCAGCCGGATTTGGAGGGACGATGAAGGAATTCACCTGTTTTGGAACGCTGAGACATTGAGATCCAGGGTGCTGTCGCCAGGCCAGTTTGGCGAAATTGATCTGCAGGTGAGATTGGAGGACAGAGCTGAGAGCCTTGAGATTGACCGAATAATTAATCGATACGCAGTAGCCTCTGAAACTACGGCCGAGAGCTTCCAGTCCCTGGACACCTTCGTGGTCAAATCCGTCTTTATAAGGAAGACGGCCCAAAAGAGCTGCTATCTCAAGGGAGATCTGGTCAATTACACAATTCTTTACGGCAATGAGCTCTCTCTCGAGGCCTGCGATGCTGTGATAATTGACAGGCTGCCTGATGTGGAGTTTATGGGAGCATCCCCATCCCCGAGCCGTATCAATGGCAATCTCATTTGCTGGGAGCTGGGAACGCTTCCGCCTCATAGCAGCGGCTCGATTTTACTCTGTGTGAAGATAAAGAAAAAGCCAGAGGTGATATTTTGGGACGACCAGTCGGTCTCAGGCCGGGGCTACGTTGCTGCCAGGCAGAAGCTCAATACATCACGGCAAGCTCGGGCGCTGATCAATTATGCAAACATCACAGCCGACATATCTGGAGATGAGGTTCGCGATTCAAGCTATGCAATCGTAAATCTGCTCGATGCCTATGGTGCGGCTATCGAGACGGCGCAGTATGGAAGCGGCGATTTTGAGCATGAACAGCAGATCGATTATAGCACCAAATACGGCATCACCCTCAACAGTCATGCCCGCATAAGCCACAGTCCCATCATCCTTCGGCTCTCGGGCAATAACCAGACGGTCGATTCTTTGTGGACGGATCTGACCACAGGTGCGAACTATTACCGCCAAGAAAGGCTATCCGAAAGCTATCAGTATATGGATAAGATAGAAAAGGAGACCACTATATTGCTCGATCCTAATCAGACAATTTACAATTCCCAATCAGAGTTCTCTGATGGGATCGCTCAGATGAGCTATCTGCAGGGCGTCGAGGATAAAACCTCGGAGGGCATGGCCATCTCTGAGCGCTTTCATGGCCATTTCCTGCTGCAGCGATATCTTGACTCCTACCGCAGAAGAACATCATATACTGCATCTTCTTTTGGACAGGGATTCGTGTCTACAGATAAGCGCACGGCATCGTCAGAATCGTATTTGCATGGCAGCGGCCTGTACAGGTCCGAGGAGGCTTTCGTTGGCGATCCATGGATTCACAAGAACGTGAGCCTCGTCTTCGCGCCACAAGATCTGTCTGCAGGCGGCATCTCAGTAAACTACACCAGCAAGTGGAGCGAGGGCCTGTCGGTCGGGGATAAAAGGTCAGGGTTCCAGATTTACTCCGATGCGATTCAAACTATCTTTCTGCAAAAAGATGCCTTGATGGACTCATCCTCTCTGACCATGACCCAAGAGTTTGAGGGGATAGGCTCTATAAAGGCAGTGTCCATAACTGGAAGGGAGACGAATACTATGCTCGATGAGATCTTTGCCGGACGATTCAGTCAGGATCACAACATTAGAAATAGTTGTCCAGAGCTCAAATGGCCTGGACCTCCTCTCGTGTCGCTATCTTGACGCCCTTCTCCCCCAACACTTTCCTGGCCTTGGCGATGTCGTCCACCCTCAAGATCAGCATGGCACGCTGTGCTTTGGCCGTGACGAAGGCGTAGGCATAATCCACGTTCACATTGCTCTGACCAAGGGTGTTGACGATCTCGTACAGACCGCCGGGGCTGTCTTTCATCTCCACCGCCAGGACGTCCGTCATGGATACCGTGAAGGCGTTCTCCTTCAGAACCTTGTACCCCTTCTCCGGATCGTCGAGGACCATGCGGATGACTCCAAAGTCTCCAGCCTCGGCGATCGTGAGGGCACGGATGTTCACACCTGCATCGGACAGCGTCTTAGCAACCTTGGCCGTCCTTCCCGGCCGGTTCTCCACAAAGAGCGATATCTGTTTGATCTCTGCCATTTTGAAGCCTCACCTACACCTTTCTGTTATCGGTAACTCTCTTGGCCTTGCCCATCGACCGCGGGATGGTTCCGGGCTCGACCAGATCCACCTCAGCTGCTATGTTCAGCACGCTTTTTAATTCTTTTGAGACTTTCTTCTTGAGCCTCATCAGGTCGCCGATCTTGTCGGAGAAGCCTGACTCAGTCAGCTCCACGCGCACTGTCATCATATCAAGCGGCCCCTTGCGGTCCACTATGATCTCCCAGTGGTCTCCTACCTCAGGGATGTTCATCAATACCGACTCAACCTGGCTTGGGAATACATTGATGCCGCGAATGATGAGCATGTCGTCCGTGCGTCCCAAGATCCTCATGATTCTGGGGTGTGTACGCCCGCAATCACACGGCTCATTGGTAAGGATGGACAAGTCGCCGATCCTGTACCTGATGAGAGGCAGAGCGAACTTATGCAGCGTTGTGAAGACAAGCTCCCCGCGCTCGCCATCTTCCACAGGCTCGCCTGTCTTGGGATCGACGACCTCGGTCAGGAACATGTCGCCCCAGACGTGAATGCCACTCTTCTCGTGGCACTCTGTGAACAGTGGTCCTGAAATCTCGCTGGTGCCGTAGACGTCGTATGCGTTTATGCCCGTCGCATCCTCGATCCTTTTGCGCGTCTCCAGGGACCAGGGCTCAGCTCCGAAGACACCGGCCACAAGCTTGGTATCGTCCTTGATGGATACGCCCATCTTCTCTGCCACCTCCATGATGTGCAGGAAGTAGGATGGCGTGCAGGCGATGGCTGTCGTGCCAAGGTCCATCATCAGCTCGATCTGACGCTCAGTGTTGCCGGTGCCAATGGGAAGTACGGCTGCTCCGATGCGCTCTGCACCGTAGTGCAGCCCAAGGCCGCCTGTGAAAAGGCCGTAGCCGTAGCCAACCTGAACCACATCTCCGCGGCCAAGACCAATGGATGTGAGAGCTCTGGCCAGAGACTCGGACCAGGTCTCGATGTCGCCCTTCGTGTAGCCGACCACTGTCGGTTTACCGGTTGTGCCGCTGGATACGTGATAGCGCACAACCTGGCTCATGGGAGCGCTGAACATGCCTGTTGGATAGTTATCCCTCAAATCGGCCTTGCGAGTGAAGGGCAATTTCGTGATATCTGCGAGAGATCGGATGTCACCTGGCTCCACACCGGCCTCTTTGAACCTCTGCCGGTAGAAGGCAGAGTGGTCGTACACGTAGCGAACAATGGACTTCAGCCGATCCTCCTGAAGGGCATGCAAATCCTCGAGTGGCATGCGCTCGATGTGCGGGTCCCAATAACCAGACATTGATGATCAACCAGAGGCAATGATTGCATGGTTGGATAAAAAACAATCGATCAATGGAGATAG
>JAAZNX010000179.1 GCA_012798025.1 Methanothrix sp.
AAAAAAAGCGGTCGAAATCGTCCTTAACCGAAAAAGCGGATGCCTGAGTCGAAATGAGCTCATGATTGGATCGATCCGACTACATATCGCCAGCTAGCGTATCAGTTGCTTTTGGTCAGGCATCCGTTATTCAATACGAACACCTCTTGAGCCATGAACCTAACAACTTCGGGCTGGTGTGAGATGAGCAGATACCCTAGCCCTCGATTTTTTTGTAAATTTTTCAGTAGGTTCAATACCTGGGCCTGCACGGATATATCCAGAGCTGAGGTCGGCTCATCAAGTATTACGACTTTGGGATTGAGGAGCAATGCTCTTGCGAGTGCAACTCTCTGGTTTTGGCCACCCGAGATCTGGCAGGGATTGCGACAGAGCAGCTCTTCTGAGAGGCCCACGGTCTCCAATATATCCAATGTCCTCTCCTTCCATTCGCGCTTTGGAATTTTTATTAGGCTCAGAACATCATGTATGGACCTCTCGATGCTCTTTCTGGGATTCAAGGAACCTTCCGGATCCTGGAAGACCATCTGCACAGCTCTCCTGAATTCGAGGAACTCCTTTGCGCAAAGACGCGAAATGTCCTTTCCTTGATAGATGACGCTTCCTGCCGATGGCTTCTCGAGGCCTGCCAAAATCTTTCCCAATGTCGTCTTCCCCGAGCCAGAATTCCCCATCAACCCAATGGTTCGTCCCTCCTCCAGCTCTAAAGAGACATTAGCCAAAACTCTGCGTTGCTTCTTGAAGATCAGACCCTGCTCGTGGATCTTTGAGACCTGTGCCGCCTTTAATATAGCCAGCATCTCACCTGCCTTTCATCTCCATCTATCTTTCTGATCCTTTGTTTTTGCGTGCATTTCTGGGTCTTATGGGGGCATCGGGGATGGAATTTGCAGCCTTGCGGAGGATGGATCATCGAAGGCGAGGCACCTGGGATTGGTTTGAAGCCTCCTTCTGGGAGACAGTCGAGCAAGGCACTGGTATAAGGATGCAAGGGCTCTCCTAAAACATCCTTGCACTTGCCCATCTCGACGATCTCTCCGCAATACATCACAGCAATCCGATTTGAGATCATTTTGGCCAAAGAGATATCGTGGGTTATCAGCAGCAAAGAGGCTCCGGTCAAATCCAGGATCTTTTCGATCTCCGACACCACATCCCTGGCAAGAGCTCTATCCAGACCCTTGGTGGGCTCATCGGCAATGATTATCTTGGGCGAGAGGATCATGGATGTTGCTATCATCACCCTCTGGTTCATGCCACCCGAGAACTGAAAAGGATACATCCTCATGAGGCTGCGCTCTCCCAGCCCCAAGCGGCTCAAAAGACCTTTGGCCACTTGGTGAGACTGGTGGCGGGCCATTCCCCTGTGAACCTGCAAAGGTTCTGCTATCTGCTCTCCCACCTCGATAATTGGATTCAAGGATAAAGATGGGTTTTGAAAGATAATGGAGATCTCGTTGCCTCTGACGCGTGATATCTCTTTTTCTTCAAGTTTGAGCAAATCCCTTTTCGAAAAAAGAGCCTGGCCTTCCACCACTGCATTGCCAGGCAAAAGTTGCATTATTGCACTGGCTACTACAGATTTTCCGCAACCTGTCTCGCCTACCAAGGACAGAGTCTCTTTCTCATGAATATCGAAGGTGACATCCTCTGCGGCGCGGACCAGGCCCAGAGGTGTCTTGAATCTCACTGATAATCCGACAACCTGCAAGACGGGTGCATTCATATCATTATGCATGCTCATTCTATCCTCATCGTCTCTTCTTCATGCTCTTCCAGTGAAAAGCCCACCAGGACCAGGGATAGAACGGAAAGTGTGATACACAGGCCTGGAGGCATATACCACCACCAGTATCCGTTTATGAAGCCTCCGCGGGTGAAGGCAAAATTGATCATCATTCCCCAGCTCTTCATGGTTGGGTCGCCCAAACCCAAGAAGGATATGGACGCCTCGGAGATCATGGCCGAGGCGATGGTCAGCAGGAACTTGGGCATTATTACATGAAGGATGTTGGGAAGAATGTCTGAGAAGATTATGTGCGTGTGAGAGAAACCCAGTGATCTAGAGCATTCAATGAAGCTCGTCTCTCTGATCTGCATGGCCTTCGACCGCACGACCCTAGCGGTGGAGGTCCACCACAAAGCACCCATGATGAGCGCCACCAGCCAGAAGCTGGGCCTCAAGAAAGCCGCCAGTATTATTATCAGGGGAATTTGCGGTATCATCAGGAAGACATCCGTAATTCCCATGAGGATCTCATCTATCAAGCCACGGAAGTATCCGGCTAAAAGTCCTATCAAAGTGCCGATCAGCGTGGCCATAAGCGCTGCCCCAAAGCCAACGATGAGCGAGACCCTTGAGCCATAGATCAGCTCTGAGAGGATATCGTTTCCCAGGTCGTTCGTCCCTAGAATATGTTCTCTGCAGGGCGCTAAAAAGGGTTCGAATCTGTTCCATGGATCGTGCGGGGCAAACAAATCCGAGAAGGCTGCTAGGATAAAGATGGTCAGGAATAAAAGAAGACCAAAGAGGGCCATTCGGACGCCCCTGATATCCGGCCTCCAGATCTTAACCCAATATGTCGCTTTACAGCTTAATATTTTCTTGAAATCTCCTGCCATCACTGCCACCTCACCCGCGGATCTATGTGGCTGTAGAGCAGATCTGCCAGGAGATTAGCAGATACAACCATGATGGTGATGACAAGAAAAGACCCCTGCAAAACCGGATAGTCCCGGGAGAGAAGAGCATCGTAGATGAGGTTGCCCATTCCATTCATAGAGAATACGATCTCAATGAAAAGCGCACCGCTCAGTATGAAGCCGAAGTCCAGGGCAAGCAGAGTGATTATGGGCAGGATGGCGTTTTTGAAGACATGCCGAAAGAGGATCTCCTCCCCATAAAGTCCCTTGGCCCGAGCATAGGTAGCGTACAGATTTCCGCGTTCCTGGATGACGCTTCCCCGCATGATCATGTAGTTTCTGGAAAGAGAAAATAGCGTCATAACTACGACAGGAAGCAGAAGATGATGGGCTATGTCCAGGGCCGAGCCCGTGGAATAAAATCCTTTCAAGGGAAAGAGGCCAAGTTTGAATGAGAGAGCATAAAGGGAGAGCAGGGAAAGGAAATAAGGTGGTGTGCAGTAGATCATCAGAACTAGGCCTGTCTCGAATTTTTGGCAAGCTTCTCTGCTCTTCCAACCAGCCAGGGCCCCCAGAAGGGTCCCCAGGACCGCTCCCAGGACCAAAGATGGAACCGCCAGCAAGAGCGTCCACTTCATGCGAGATAGAATGATCGCACAGACGGGAGAGTGCAGGTGGTAGGAGTATCCAAGATCAAAGCGAATGACATCACTCCAGTAATTCAGGAACTGTTGATGGAGCGGCAAGTCAAGGCCCATCTTGGCTCGCAGCTCCACTATTGACTCTTCGGTCAGCATCACATCTTCCCCGAGCAGGTTGGCCAGAGGATCGCCAGGCATGGCCCTAGGAATTGCAAAGTTGAGGGAGAAGATGAGGATGATCGCAAGGAGGTATCTGATCGCCTTTTTTCCTGATAACGTCATTGTCGCCTCATTCGTAATAGCTCATCCAAAAAGAAGTCCATCCTGGGGGCGACACATCGATGGCAGCAAGATCGCCTCCCAGATGAATGGAGGAGATGCCAAAAAAAAGGAGCCATCCCCTCAAGATGTGTAACTGGCCAGTTTCTCGATCTTACTGAACCCCTCCATCTCTGTCTGCATGCTCATCCTCAGGCCTTTTGCACGCTAAGGAAATTATCAGCGTTGTATATGCCATAGAGAGGATTTGAAACCCAGCCAGTCCAATCCTTGTTGTATGGAGTTATTACCTCACCCCAGTAGAGCGGTATTGCCGGAAGGTTCTTTGCATAGTAGTCCTGCATCTCGTGAGCATACTCCTCGAGCTGATCTTCCGATGTTGCAGCCATGATCTGATCGCAGAGCTTCAAGTATTCGGGGTCGTCCACGACGCGCAGCACACCCTGTCCTGTCCTTCTGGAATCAAAGTATGCTGAGCCCCAGTTAGCATAGACCATCATTCCCCAGGGAGTCGTGCGCGTAAGTGTGAGGTCATAGTCGAAGTTCTCTTTTAGCGTGTACCAGGTGCTCTGATCCACTGTCTTTATCTCAGCAGTCATTCCCAGAGCCTTCAGGTAATCCACCATCAGCTCTGCTATTCTTTGATACGACGACTGGATGAGGAGCGTTAGCTTGACCGCCTTTCCTTGGGGCGTCTCGAGCACGCCATCGCCATCTGAGTCTTTATAACCCGCCTCCGCTAGAATCTTCTTGGCCTGATCCGGATCGTACTTCAACGGTTCTGTCTCTTTGAAGTATGCCATGCTGGGGGGAACAAGTCCGCGATTTGCAACCTGTCCATACCCTTGGGCATCCAGCTTTAAGATCTCCTCGTAGTTGATCCCATATGCTAATGCTTCTCTGAACTTGAGATCGGACGTTGGTTCTCTTTTCAGGTTTATTCCAAGTATTGCAAACCCAACATTGGGCTTTTCTTCGACCTCGAATTTGCCCGTACCCTTCAGCTTCTGTATGTTGGCGGCAGGATACGTCCCTGCATACTTCCAGTAGGCATCAACCTCTCCTTTCTCAAGGGCCAGTGATAGAACGTCCATATTGCTGAAGGTATGAAGCTCAATTGCATCGATCTTGGGCTGGGCGCCTGTCCAGTAAGGATTCTTCATGAAGTAGACGATGCCTGCTCCAAGGTCGGTCTTAGAAATGACGAACGGGCCGCATCCAACGATCTCACCTTCATCGATCTTTTCTGTGGCATTCTCGACCTTCTCCCAGATGTGCTTGGGCAGAACATTATGGGTGGCAAGCTCCAG
>JAAZNX010000139.1 GCA_012798025.1 Methanothrix sp.
ACCTCTTAATCTCGACGATACCCTCCTCAATCCGAGCCAACTGCCTGCCCGTATATTCCTGCAGATCAGATCTCATGCCACGAATCTCGCCGAGGGTCTCGTCCTGCGTCTCAAAGGCCTTTAATTTATCTGCAGCATAGTCTCATGAGGAGCTCTAGTTGTCAAAATTGCTACAGCCTTCGCTATCCCAGCCGCCCCTTCTTATCATCCCCTCAATTCAGACGGCGGCCTCATGTTCCCCCTAATTGTTATACTGATCCCAAACCCGCCTCATTGGCTTATAAGCTTTTCTTCATCTGTCCCTGTTCGCACCAGCTTCCCCCTTCTCTCGCAGGTGCACGAGAGTAGCTTCGCCTTTGGCAGCCGTCCTGGATCGTGCCCTCCGCGCGCGCACCACCAGGCCGCTGTAGGTGAGGAGGTCGCAGGGGATGATGTGAAAATTAGAGGCCGAATTTATAGACAACTTACGTCTTGCTCGCCCCAATCGCACACTTTTAAGATATTTAGGAGTATCTGGTCCTTGTAGCGCTTATGCGACATGAGATATCATTAGGATGTTACTGACTACGAGACAGAACCACAGAGGATTTTTGCTATTTTTAGCTATCTTGACCGGGGTATTATGGTAATGATCCTAAACTCCACCTCGTACAATAACCGTTTTTCTCGCTGAATCCTTCTGCCTGCAGATCGACCGAAGGTTATTAATGCTATTATGGTTATTACTCTTAGCTATGACATATCTGGTCAAGCAGAAGATCCGCGGGCGGACATATGCTTAAGAAGCCGAAAGATCATTGGGATCCTGAGAAGAAACAATCCCGGCAGAAACGGCGATGCCTTGGCGTTTGGGATGAGGCAACAGGCCAGATAATCCCGAAAACAGCAGAAAGAGATGGCAAGACAACGAAATCATTAGGCCCGGCATATCTTCCGGATTCCGTAAGCAGTGAGATCCAGCTCAGAAAGAAGCTTTCAGAATCGTTTGGCGAAGATGGCGATATAATTTTAGCTATGGCAATGAGCAAGCAGCTTCATCAAACATCTCTTAAGAACTTAAACACCACTCTTGATGGCTCTTTCCTGCCAGAGATGTACTCACTGAAAGAATCCTTCTATGGTTATTAAAAAGGGCGGAGCTTAGGATCGATTCGTGAGCGAATCATGACGACACTGGCGACATGGGGGGCAAAATGGGCTAGACGGCCTACAAATGCTAACCACATAGCTGACCAGCTAAACACATACAAAAATTTTTGGGCTTTTGGACTTTAGAGCCTTGTTGCGCTTGCCAGGTCTCGGCTCTTGCCCAGATCTCCGTTGCCCTCTACCAGGACTACTGTGCTGCCATTTCTCCACAAATACAGGTAGCGTAAGGTTTGTCCGTTGACCCTCTTTCTGATCTCTGTTGCATTGTGACCATTGATAAAGGCTGCAGCGAATCTGTCCACTCCAACAAAGGGCGGCTTTTGAAATTCTGGATTTGACTTGTAGTTGGAGATCGCAGCATCGGCGTGCTCCTCATCCCGTAATTGGATCACTGTAACCTTGGCGTCATAGGCCTCTCCAGGCTTGCCCCACTGATATATTCCCACAGTGATATCAGCAGGTCCAATGTCATTTGCACCATAGAAATCTGAGATATAATCAGTCATGTTTACGTGCGGATCCATCTCGGGAAGGACTGCAAGCAGCTTGAAGCCCTCCGGCAGCATCTCTTTTGGGACTGTCAGATTAGCTGCCGAGGTGCTCACAGTATTCTCAGCCAGACAGATCATTGAAGATGCAAGCATCACGCATATGGATAGGATGTAAATTATGCTCTTCGATCTCATGATTAGCTCCTATTCGTTTCCATATCCATAAGCTTTTTGAGCCGAAATGGACTCGTGACTACTCCTGCCAATGAATTGACTGGGATTAGCCCTGCTTTCGTCTTGAATTAACCTGCCAATCATCCTTTGATCTGCCGCAGAGGCATGATCATGGGCCTATCAGATATGCTTCGAACCGCTGCCACTACCCTGTAGACTGAGGCTATGTTCTCTGCAGTGATCACCGAAGTCGGATTGCCTGCGGCAACTATCCTTCCTTTTTTCATCATGATGATGCGGTCCGAGTAAGTTGAGGCCAAGTTTAGATCGTGCAAAGCCATGATGGCGGTGATCTCTCTTTTTTTTACTACATCTCTGATTATATTCATGACGTCCAGCTGATGCCAGATGTCCAGGTTGCTGGTGGGCTCATCAAGGAGCATCACCTCAGCCTCCTGAACAAGTGCACGGGCGATCAGCACCTTCTGCTGCTGGCCCCCAGATAGCTCATTGAAGTTGCTCATAGCGAGCCGTTCGATGTTAAGAAGCCGTAAAACCTCCCAAACCTTCTCCTCGTCACCCTCGCTCCCCAACCACCCGATGTGTGGCCTCCTTCCCATGAGGATGGTGTCAAAGACGTTCGTGGGAAAGATGCGCACTGAGCTTTGTGGCACATATGATAGGTATCTGGCCACGTCCATCCGGTTCATCTTTGTAACATCCTTCCGGTCTATGAGAATGCTGCCACCCTGAGGAGATACGATTCTGTCTATGCATTTGATCAGCGTTGACTTGCCTGAGCCATTTGGCCCGACGATGGTGACCAGCCTGGATGGTGCGATCTCGAAGTTCACATTCTCAAGTATCGGATTGCTATCATAGCCGAAGATTATTTCCTTGGCCTGCAGCTTGATCATCATGTCCAGAACTCCTTGCGTTTGCCCTTCATCATGAGATACATGAAGAACGGAACTCCTACGATGGAGGTCATGATCCCCGTTGGAATGATGGTGGGCGCGATCATGTTCATGCCTACGGCGTCTGCTGACATGAGCACCAAGCCGCCCAGCACGCCAGATGCCGGGATGAGAAATCGATGGTCTCCGCCTATGACCATGCGAGCCATATGGGGCGCGACCAATCCTACAAACGCAATCGTCCCCATGAAGCAGACGATGGTTGCAACCAGCAAGCTAGTGACTATCATTATGAATATTCGTGTCTTCTCCGCATCAACCCCTATGCTTTTTGCAGCTTCGTCTCCAGCAGTCATGATATTCAGGTCCCACGATTTGGACATGAGCAATGGGAAGCAGATAACGAAGATTACAAGTAACAGACGAGAGTTTGCCCACGAGAAAGCTGCAAGGTCGCCCATTCCCCAGTTGGTCATGAGTCTCAGCTGCTCATCGGATGCAAAATACTTTAGAAGTTGGCTTATGGCCGTGAAGAAATAGTTCACCGCAATTCCAGCTAGCACAAGATTCTCCGAGGTGGCTCCTTTGATGGCAGCCAGGGCAATGATGAAGAGAGAGCAGAAAAGGGCGCAAACAAAAGCGTTGCCTATTATGAAATAAGGCCCGCCAAAGATGGAGACTCCAATTACCGCTGCAATGGATATCCCAAATTGCGCCCCGGCGGTGATTCCAAGGGTGAAGGGACTTGCCAAGGGATTCTTGAGAACAGCCTGCATCACGCATCCACAAATCCCGAGGCCAAACCCAGCCATGATCCCACCAACGATTCGAGGGAATCTGATATTCCATACCACGCGAGAGGTCAGGGTCTCCACATGAAAGTAATCGGGCCAAAAGCGCGCCAGAAGCGCTGAATAGGCGTCAGCGACTGAGATGTTCAATGGCCCAAGGGTGATGATAAATCCAGTGAGGAGGACTAAAAGAGCGGCAATGGAGAGCACAAAGAAGAGCCTGATGAACTTGAACCTCTCATGGGCCAGCTCAATTCCGCTCTTCTTGCCAGCTCTCTTGGATCTCGACGAGCCTGCATCAGGCTTGCCATGAAAGAATGCCCGATATCCCATCATTTATCAGCAGCCGCCCTGGCAAGGCCCATCAGAAGCGGAATGTCCGAAGCCTTTCCCTCTGATCCAGTTGAAACAACGATCAGGTTCTTCTCTTTGGCGATCTCCGTCAAAGTCTGATACTCCCGAAGCTTCAGGGCACTGGGCTTGTTCTCATACATGTCGGCAGCTTCGTTCATCATCTTGGATGCCTGAAATTCCCCTTCAGCCAGAATTATTCGAGCCCTCTTCTCCCTTTCAGCTTCTGCCTGGCGAGCTATTGCGCGTAGCATGTTCTCGGGCAATGAAACATCCCTCATGGTCACCATCACCACATGCATGCCCCATGGTTCCGTAGTGGAGTCCAGAATCTCCTTGATCTTTCTGTTGAGATCGTCCCTGTCAGAGAGAATAGTGTCCAGTTCGTTTTGACCCAGGATATCTCGCAATGTCGTCTGGGCTAAGAGCAGCGTGGCTGCTTCGTAGTCCTCTACTTCATTTATGGCTTTCGTGGCAGATACCACCTTGTAGTAAATGACGGCATCCACCTCCAAAGTAACGTTGTCGCGGCTGATTATCGTCTGCTTGGGAACATCCAGCTCCCGCACCCTCATGTCCACACGGACCATCTTGTCCACAAAGGGGATCAGCGCAAAGATGCCGGGGCCTCTTTCGCATTTTAACTTGCCCAATCGAAATACAACAGCTCGATCATACTGCCTGACAACCCTTATGGATACTACTATTAGCCCTGCCAAAAAGAGAGATCCGGCCAGAATGGGTATGGAAACCAGACTGAAACCCTCCTTATGCAGTAATTTGCGGGCTCTTTTGCCAGGTGATCATGGCCTGCTTGGTGCTGCGGTGAATGCAAAGACCCTGGTCATCCTCTATCAGCTTTTTTGAGAGGAATTCCCGAAGCATCGGCTCCTTTTCTGAGGGGATCTCATGCATCGTCTTCCAGCTAGCAACAGCATCATCAATGTTGGAATAGTGCTCTTTTGACTCCCACTCCTGGATCTTGATATCGGCATAAATGCCAATATCTGCTAGCAGGTTGTAGATCATCAGATAGCCTGCTGGTTGGAATGCAGTCTGAGGACGTTTCTCATTCTTGATCAATGTGGTCTTGCCCGCACCATTGGGACCAATTATGCCGAATACCTCTCCTTCTCTTACTTTCAAACTGACAGAGTCAAGTGATGTGAATTCCTCCTGCCGAAGAGGGCGCAAAATTAGATCTGTTACCCTTTTATGCATAACGAATCTCTTTGTGAGATTTGTCGTCTCAATCGAATATTCTACTATGATTTCACATCCGAAAGTGAGCGCTGCCACGACATCCACAAGGCCGTTTATTCATAAAAGCAACTCATTTTTTAGTAATATTTAAGATTTATCTTATCATCTCCACAGCATGTACCACACATTTATATCGTTTAATGCCGACTACTACGTGGGCAAAAGTCGACCAAGACCATCTTTTATCCTCCTACCTACTTAAAAAAATCGACTTTGCCCTCCCTCTCTTTTCATGGAAGTTCTTAACAAAGACAATAGAGGCCCCGCCATTTTGGGCGGGGACGATTCACCGACGTTAACCTTGGATCTTATATGCTTTGGACTGTTGTGGATTGACGCACATACCCCAACTCTGCCGCCTTGGCGAAAGCATAATCGGCATCAGAGGTACGACCCATTGCAGAATAGGTATTGGCTTTGTTGACCCATGCGGCAACGTACTTCGCATCAATCTCGATCGCTTTGTCAAAGCATTTAATGGCCTCTTCGTAGTTGGCTGTGCCTTTGCTTAAAGCGATGCCTCTGTTGTTCCAGGCATCTGTGTTGTTATGATCCAGTTCTAAGGCTCTATCATAGGCTTTTACTGCCTCATCGTATTTATTTTGCTCTTGAAGAATCAAGCCCTTCCAATTCCAACAGACGATGCATTGAGGATCGAGCTCGATGGCTTTATCCATTGCTCTGATGGCTTCATCAGCGCTGTTCATTTCATTGAAGAGCAATCCCTTGTTATACCAAAGCCTGCTATTGTTCTTGTCCAATTCGATGGCCTTGTCAAACGCCTTCATAGATTCATTATACATTTTTAAAGCCTCAAAAGATAGGCCTTTGCCATTCCATGCAGCAGTAGAATTCGGGTTTAATTCAATAGTTTGATTATACGCCTCGATGGATTCCTTGTATTTTCCTGACATGCGAAGCTTTTGCGCTTTTTCGTACCAGATATCAGCATCTTTTGATTCTATGCTTGTGGCTTTATTAAACGATGCTGCAGCTTCATCAGATTTTCCCAACGCGTAGAGCGCCTCAGCTTTATTGATCAGTGCTGCAACGTGGATCGGGTTTATCTCAAGGGACTTATCGTATGCCACCACAGCTTCATCATACTTTTCCATATTGGCTAGAGCAAGACCAAGGCTATACCAGGCATCAACGAGCTCAGGATTTTGCTTTGTGGCGTTGTCGAAAGCGCTGGAAGCATCAAAATATTTTCCCTGACTGGCAAGCACCAACCCTTTGCCGTACCAGGCATCCGTTAGATTCTGATTAAGCCCAATGGCCTTATCATATGCCTTGAGGGATTCGTTATAGCGGCCTTGATTTGCAAAAACAAGGCCTATGCAATACCAGGCATCGGCCAGATCAGGATCGAGCTCAGTGGCCTTGTCAAAGGCCTGGAGGGATTCGTTAAACATGCCCTGGTTTGCCAAGGCGAGGCCTTTTCCATACCAGGCATCGGCCAGCTTGGGATTGAGTTGCACAGCCTTGTTATAAGCATTCAAGGACCCATTGTAGTCTCTCAAGGCAGCAAAAGCGATGCCTTCATAGATCCACACAGATGCATTCGTTGCGTTCAGCTTGATTGACTTGTTAAAGCAATCGAGAGCAACATCATATGATTGTTTCTCAAGAAATTCGTTGCCTTTTGAGGCCCAATACTCTGCTGTGTACTCAATGCCAAAGGCAAAGGTGCAAAACAGCATCAATGCCGTCATTATCAGCATCTGTCTAGCATTAATAGGGAATCCCTCCAATGGCGTTCTCAGTGATCTCCTCTCTTGCCCCTGAAGGGGCAGGGCCTCCTAAGTCAATTGCAAGCTTGCTTTT
Source organism: Methanothrix sp. (assembly GCA_012798025.1). GTDB lineage: Archaea > Halobacteriota > Methanosarcinia > Methanotrichales > Methanotrichaceae > Methanothrix. Next base: position 6,964 of record JAAZNX010000139.1, read on the forward strand.
GGATTTGACATAGTACTTGGGATACTGGATAGTTTCGCCAGTAGAGAGGACAACCAGGCTGTTCAAGCCAACGTCTAAACCAATGGCAGCCTTCATCGTTGGCACATCCGTGGACCCCTAAATAGATATGGATTTCGCTTCAATTTTCAATATCAGTAGGGACGTCATCCATCCCGTTCTCGGAAAGGGACAGGTCTTCGGCCGGGTTTTCTCTCTCGTGATCGACGATCATTCCATGCCATATCTATATATTCTATCCAGACCAATTGGTTCTGTATAAAACATCACTTTGAAGACTTCAAATGCCTAATGACTTCAATCATGCGAGCAGTCACATCAGGCCTCCTGGAATCTGTGGATGATCTCAAGAATTTATATATCTCACAGCCGCGAAGATGAGGATATGGCCTTGCAGCTCTCTTGCGCACTTTGGCGAGTGGGCCTGGAGAGCTATGCGGCTCTTTATAATCTGTCTCCTGCTATCTCTCTGGCCGAGCGTGTATCTTATTGCATACACAACTCGGAGTGTGTGGTGGCATTGCTGACAAAAGATGGTTCTAGATCTGCGACGGTATGTCAGGAGATCGGCATGGCGCGAGGCCTTGATCTGCTGATCGTTCCCATTCTGGAAGAGGGCGCGAAGTTGCCCTTCCTCATCGAGCACCTGCAGCCCATAACATACGTCCGAGAAAAATATGCAGATTGCATCGGTCTTTTGATAAAGACCATCCGGGACCTGAGCAGGCTGGAGTGGCTGAAGGTAACATGTCCCAGATGCGGGGAGGAGATGACCCAATACTTAACACCGCAATACGAAGTAGACGCTGCCTTGCAGAAGGGTTCAAACTTGGAGACCATCTGCAGCTACTGTCAGAATAGGATCTACCTTGATCCAAGGACCTTTGCACCAGTGACCTGATCGATTCTTGTGAATCTACTGGGGCTCATCTCCCGTTCCAAACCTTTTTATATATCTACCATCTTTGAAAAGATGGAAATCTGATGATAGGATGCCGCGAGAGAGCCATCGTGATCCCGTCCTCTCTCACCATGGAGAGCAGAGATGGGCGCGTAAATACGCTGAAGGTTGGCTTGATCGCCCGCGCAGCAGCAGTCTTTCGCATGAACCGCATCGTGATCTACAAAGATCCAGAGTACGACGATTCCAGGTTCATCGCCATGGTTCTGCGCTATATGGAAACGCCGCAGTACCTGCGAAAGAGGCTCATCCCACGCAGGGAGGAGCTTCGTCACGTTGGAATGCTGCCGCCTTTGCGCACCCCTCATCACCCAACAAACTCAAAATCGGAATCGCTCAAGATTGGCGAGTTTCGCGTCGGAGCAGTCGTTGAAAGCGTCGGATCTGATGGTGGCGTCTGGGTGGAAATCGGAATCGATCGCCCAATTCCCCTCCGCACCGCGGGTAGGTACTCGGTGGGGCAACGCCTAAATGTCAGAATCTTTTCGCGAAAACCGCTCGCCGCTGAGCCTGTGGACCAAATGGAGATCCCTCATTACTGGGGGTATGAGACTGAAACAGTCGATAGCCTTGAAGGCTACCTGGCGTCGAAGGATGATGCCTACGTGCTTCTCACCTCCAGAAAAGGAAAGGCCATAACGCCGGAAATCCTCCAGAAGATAGGTCGATTGGGCATGAAGCGCGATCTTGCGGTGGTATTCGGCTCACCCGCACGAGGCGTAGATGCGTTCTTGAGTTGTGAAGCAATGGACAGGTACGACATGATTAACACCATTCCGCATCAGGGAACGGAGACTGTTCGAGTGGAAGAGGCAGTCTTCGCCACTTTGGCTTTGCTTGGCCTGGTGCGCTTGGAGGACTAAATGGCAAAGATACACCGACCGAGAAGAGGTTCGCTGGCCTACAGCCCGAGAAAAAGGGCGAAGAGCGAGGTCCCCAGAATCAGAAGCTGGCTGGAAGAGGATAAAGCCAGGATAGCAGGCTTTGCAGGTTACAAGGCCGGCATGACTCACGTCATGATGATAGACGATCGACCCAGAAGCCTTACCGAAGGCATGGAGATTTCCGTGCCCGTGACGGTTCTGGAGGTGCCGCCCATGAATATTGTGGCAGTGCGCGCCTACGAGAACTATAACGGAGGCCTGCGGCCTGCAGGCGAGGCCTGGGCAGAGAACCTGGATCCCAGCCTTGCAAGGGCCATAACAGTGCCAAAGAAGACCCGCGGAACACTGCCTGGCGATCTCGCGGCCCTGGGAGATGATATCGCAGATGTACGTGTTCTGGCGCACACCAATCCAACGCTCATCACGGGAGTTCCCAAGAAGGTGCCGGAGCTCATGGAGATACCAGTTGGTGGCGGGACCATGATTGACAGGCTCCACTTTGCGCAAACGCTGTTGGGCCAACAGGTGCCTGTTTCAAGCGTCTTTGAGCAGGGCGATCTGCTGGATGCATCTGCAGTGACCAAAGGCAAAGGCACTCAGGGTCCAGTCAGACGCTGGGGAATTGCTATCGCGAAGAGAAAGCACGCTCGCACCGGCAAGGTGCGTCACGTTGGAAACCTAGGACCATGGCATCCTTCGCACATCAGCTGGCGTGTTCCACAACTGGGTCAGATGGGCTACCATCAGAGGACTGAGTACAATAAGAGGCTTATGTTCATCGGGAACGACGGTTCGGAGATAACGCCAGAAGGCGGATTCCCAGGATACGGCCTGGTGCGCAACCAGTATGTATTGATCAAAGGCAGCGTGCCAGGGCCGGTCAAGAGGTTGGTCAGGATTAGGCATGCCATAAGGCCCGGAATGAACTTCGTGAAGGCGCCCGAGTTCCTCTATGTGAGCAAAGAATCCAAGCAGGGGGTCTAGGCGATGAAGGCTAATGTCAT
>JAAZNX010000063.1 GCA_012798025.1 Methanothrix sp.
AATGGTGCTACGCGCAGTCACCGCGATGTCCCCGGTTCGAATCTGGGAGGCGGGATCTGCTATAAGTCCGGATGGTGTAGTGGCCTATCATGAAAGCCTGTCGAGCTTTCGACCCGGGTTCGAATCCCGGTCCGGGCGTTAAATCATCAGTAAAGTTGAGGGAGTTCCCTTTATCCATTTCTAAAATAATTGGCGCAATATGGGCGTGTGTAAAATGGTTTTGTCGGCACCACTGGATGCATGTCTGTCCACCCAGATCTCCTGGATAGGCCTGAAAGCAGAGCCAGATACGCATGGTTTTTTAAAGTTCTTTTGGTTTTGCTCCGATAGTTGGACATATGCCCATGCTCTTTTCCAGGAGGCGAGATGATGCTGACCATCTCTGATTTTAAGGATGTCTCCCTAAGAGACAGGGATCTCTTCGCCAGACACTACGAGCGCTACCCGCAAGTTCATAGCGAGAATACCTTTACTAACATGGTTTGCTGGAACCATTACGCTCGCTACAGATTTGCCTTGGTTGATGATAGCATCGTGCTCTCAAGCACCATCGAAGGTATGACGCGCTACCGAATACCTATTGGGCCTCAAAACCCAGATCTGCTCGTGGATGTCATGAGGCTTGCTCTCAGGAGCAAAGACGATTATCCGTTGGTCATCTTCGGTCATGACACAAAGAACTGGGTATCAGGACTTTATCCCAACCTAAAGCTTTACCCAGAGAGAAAGCACTTTGATTACGTCTATCTTGCCAGCGATCTGGCTGAGTTGCCAGGCAAAAGGTACCTGACCATCCGACATCAATTGAACAAATTCCAGAAGACGTGCTCGCCTCAAGTCGAAAAGGTAGAAGACGATCGTGTTGACGAGATTTTAGAATTCCTGGATCTGTGGTGCGATTGGAAAGACTGCGATTCCGACCCAGTGCTCGCTCATGAAAAAGATGCCTTGTCCTTTGCCATATCCCACTACGCGGATCTGAAATTGTCGGGCCTTGTCATCAGGACGGGTGGCAAGATTGGAGCGCTGTCTCTCTTTGAGGGCCTCAACAAGGAGACCGCACTGGTGCATTTCGAAAAAGGCCTTCCGAACTGCAAGGGAATCTATAGGGCGATCAATGCAGAGACGGCGAGAGTTCTGGCAAAACAGTATACCTTCATCAACCGTGAAAGCGACATGGGCGTGGAAGGAATTCGGGAAGCAAAGATGCGATATCATCCACATCACATGGTAGAAGAGTATCTCGTAAAAAGGGTGGATCTGGAGAACATTTTCTGAGAATGTTCTGGCTTTAGGGTTTGTGAGGTCTTCACTCCAAGTAATTTGAACCGGCGACGATCGTATTGGAGAGCTTATTGAAGGCCCGCTGGCCGCCACCACGAAATGCAGTCCAGCCTATGATGCAGTCCAGAGGTAGCAGGAAGGCTTTTCCAAAGCTCTCAATAGCAGAATCTAGAAAGCCTATCTTTTCGCCTGACGGACCCATTACTGCAATGTTCATGATCATTTTTCCCAGTGACTGACCACGATATCCTTCTAGGACTGTCCAGTAGAGGAATAAGAGCGCCTCCAGCAAGGAAATGCCGACAGGACCTAAGGCGTCAGCCTTCGAAATGACTATGATCCTATACCAAATTATGCTGATGAGCAAGATGTCGATCAGCCAGGCCCAAAATCGTTCCCCCCAGCTTGCAAAGCTTATCTCATTCACTATCTCACGCCTCTTGGACTCTATTTTTTCTCGACATCATAAATCTATTGATCAATTCAGATTGTTTGCATAGATCCAATCCAAAGACACATTTCTGTCTTCATGCATATCGGCCAAAGGCTGCCCAGATAACTAGTATGAAGGCTAATGAGAGATAGACTATGCTATGCCCTGATTTTTCATTGATTCTGGGAGCTTGGGACGGCTCCACATGGCTGATGTTGGCCTTCTTGCCTGATTGCACTTCGATTGCGATCTCCGGCGTCGATGCGCGATATGTATCTCCTAGCACACCTCGGTAATCTATCTCGCTTGCGGGAAGCCTGATCTCTCCAGGCCTCATTACGCGAATGATATATTCTATGTTCCTGCCCTCGTTTGGATTGATCATAAATGTGCCTCGAGGACTGCCTCCAACAAGCTCAACATCACTTGGGATTGTTTCTTGAAAAGATACCCTCGCTTTTCTATTCCCCGAGTTCGTCAGATTCAGTAGGATCTTAACCACTCTTCCTGGGGCGATCTTCGTGGCGCTGGTGCTCCTCCTCGCTTCGATGAATGGGCCAAATACATCCACCACAGGGCTCTCGGAGAATACCTTGTATCTCTCGCTTCCCAGGACGAAGCTGGCCTCTGCACACGGCAAGACCAGGCCTTCTTTGGGCATCTTTGCAACAACCTTGTAGCTTACAGCCTTCGTCTCATCAGGAGTGATGTTGAATTTCCAGCTTAAAGGTGAGTCGGTTTGGAAGTCATGCCCTACCGAATCGGTGAGAGTCACGCACAAGGTCCTGTTACCACGATTCC
>JAAZNX010000117.1 GCA_012798025.1 Methanothrix sp.
GCAAAAGATGCTTTTGGGAACTGATGGTTCAGTGACAAGTATGCTGGAAGTCATCACTGGCTGCCCGATCGAGATAGAGACATTGGTGCAAAAGGTCATTCCTGCAGACGATGCTGTCGCCGCAGAGCTGAAGGTGAACCCCGGAGATGAGGTCAACTACCGAGTGGTGAAGCTTAAGAAAGCGAATACATCTGAGACTCTGATATATGCGGTCTCGCATACGCCCTTGAAAAGGCTGGACCCAAGCTTTAAGGATGATCTTACCAAGGCCGACATCCCAATCGGCGTTATCCTGAAAAAGCATCAGATCGAATCCAGACGAGACGTAAGCGCGACGGGATTTTCCAGAGCAGACAGGGAGCTGAGCAAGGTCTTCAATGTCTTTCCCCGCGAGCTGATGCTCAAGCGCAGCTACAAGATATTCCGTCACGGAGAGCCGCTGATAGCCATACAAGAGACCTTTCCGTACAACAGTTTTCAGGACGAGTACAGGGTAATAGTAGAAACCCCTTCGAGGATTCATCTGACCCTGACAGATCTGACAGGCGCATCAGGACGTGTGGACGGCGGCGTTGGGATCACTCTGGACGAGCCGAGCATTCTGCTAGAGGCACAGAGAGCGAAGGAACTGGTCGTGGAGGGCGAGAATGCCGACCGCGCAAAGGCCGCGGCTCAGGCCGTCGCTATGCATTTTGGCCTCGGAGGCGCACATCTCTCCATAAGAGCAGGATATAAGATGCATGTGGGCTTGGGCGGAGGAACGCAGCTTGGAATCGCCGCAGGTAAGGCGCTTTGCGAGCTTTACCACAGGCCTGCAACTGCGCGCGAGATCGCATTGATCATCAACAGAGGCGGGACGAGCGGGATAGGCACCGCAGCCTTTGAGGGCGGCGGTTTTCTAATCGACGGAGGGCACACATTCGGACCGGGTAAGGAAAAAGTGGACTTCAGGCCTTCGTCTGCATCCAAGGGTATCCGCGCGCCGCCTGTGATAGCGCGCCATGAATTTCCCAAGCGCTGGAAGATCTTGCTTGCCATACCAGATGTCTCCAGGGGTGCCCATGGAAAGCAGGAGGTGGACATCTTCAAGAAGTATTGTCCTGTGCCGCTTGCCGATGTACATGAGCTATGCTACCAGATCCTGGTCAGGATGGTTCCATCCCTTGTGGAGGAGGACCTGGATGAGTTTGGTGCAGCCGTAAACAGAGTTCAAGAGATCGGTTTTAAGAAGGTCGAGGTAATGCTTCAGCATCCAGTGGTGCGGAGCCTGATGGACGAAATGAGGGCAGCAGGCGCCGCTTGCTCAGGCCTCAGCTCCTTCGGGCCAACTGTTTATGCAGTCACGGATACACAGGCGCGAGACATCGAGGCCACTGCCACTGAAGTTATGGGCGATGTTGGTGGTGTGGTTCAGATCACCAGCGCCCGAAATGAGGGCGCTAGAATCAGAGCCGTTTGAGCTCTCCAATCTAATCTTTGAAATGAGATGGTTCAATGAGCGATATCAAATCGTTGTTGGAAAAACTGAGCAATGCTCATGGCATATCCGGCTGGGAAGGATCAGTTCAGAAGATAGTAAGAGACGAGATTGCACCTTTTGTGGATGAGATAAGGGTGGATTCTTTAGGCAATCTCATAGCCATCAAGAAGGGCGAGAGGCCTTCAATCATGATAGACGCTCACGCCGATGAGATCGGGCTTATGGTCAAGCATGTGGACGAAAAGGGCTTCATTCGCTTCATTCGTATCGGTGGCTGGTTCGACCAGACTTTGCTAAACCAGAGGGTCATCATCCACACGAGATCAGGGTCCGTCGTAGGTGTGATAGGCTCCAAGCCGCCGCATGTCATGAAAGAGGAGGAACGCAAGAAGGTGGTCGAGGCCAGGGACATGTTCATCGACATTGGCGGCTCATCCCAAAAGGAGGTCGAGGATTTGGGGATAGTGGCAGGGACGCCCATATCGATCGACAGGACATTTGCCAGTTTGCTGGGCGACAAGGTCACAGGCAAGGCCTTCGATAATCGTGCCGGACTTATTGTGATGATCGAGGCCTTGAAGAGGACGAAAGCCAAATCCACTATCTATGCCGTAGCAACTGTGCAGGAGGAGGTTGGACTGAAAGGCGCAAAAGTTTCAGCTTTTGACCTGAATCCCGACTTGGCCATCGCTGCGGATGTGACGATACCAGGGGACCATCCGGGAATCGAAAAGAAGGATGCTCCAATTGAGATGGGGAAGGGTCCGGTGCTGGTAGTGGCTGATGCCTCAGGCAGAGGCCTGATCGCAACGCCGCAGGTCCTAGAATGGCTGGTTGGCACCGCCAGGGAGTTCGAAATTCCAGTACAGCTGGAGGCCTCCGATGGAGGAACTACGGACGCCTCATCCATCTACCTGACCAGGTCAGGGATTCCAACTGGCGTCATAAGCGTAGCCACAAGGTACATCCACTCGCCTGTGGAGGTTCTGTGCATA
>JAAZNX010000120.1 GCA_012798025.1 Methanothrix sp.
GCTCGCGGAGATTTGAAGAGTTATTCAACACAGCAGCAAAACCGATATCATTAAAAGCAAATAATGCGGGGTACGGGATTCGAACCCGCGAACTCCTGCGAGACAGGATCTTAAGTCCTGCGCCTTTGGCCAGCTTGGCAAACCCCGCGCCATCCTTGACCTCATGCGCAATGGAGCATGATGGATAAATCAGTTTCGGAAAAAAGTTTTGAGGGCCGCTATCGGTCCCAAATCGGCATTTATCCTGAGGGTCCCTAGTTTTGGGCAGGAGGCATATCAGCGCTGGCGCCGGTAGCTGCAGCCTGGCCTTCTTCCACATGCAAGCTGGCCAGCAGGTTTTGGGTGACGTCCTGCGGATACGTTGAAGTCATGGCAACATAGGTTTGGCCGGCAGATACGGGTCCGCACTCGCTGCACTCCTTTGCGTCCAGCCAATACAAAGCACTGTACAGCTTAGCATCTGCAGGTATTCCCTGAACCCCAGAGAGAGGAACGAATGTGGCTGTAAAGCCTGCCTTTCCATCGATGATCGTGTCGTCGATAGAGGTGGCATTGAGGCCGCTGAGGTACATCTGCAGTTGCATCAGGCTCTTGTGCATTGAGAGGGTCGCATCAGTCAGGTCGTTGTAGTGTGTTACACCTATTATTGCATAGGTCGAGTTATCGGTGAATATACGCATCTGATATGCAGTTGCATATTCATTTTGTGTAGGTTGAGCCATTTGAATCTGATACTGGATATTCGTGTTCAGGTCGAACGTAACCGCATAGGGTCCGAGCTGGCTGCTATCTGGCGTTGCCATTGCCAGCGACGAGATCATCAGCAAAAAGGCTGAAAGCAATAACAATTTCACTTAATTTTCACCCCATTCAACCTCAGAGCTTTCATCATAGAAAAGCCTTCCTCTGATATAGATCTCGTATTATTCCCTTGTGAGCATTAGGCTCAAATAAACCATTCATCACTGCAACCCTAAATGACGCCTCAAAGCAATTGCCCTGGAATTTACACGCTCGTCCTTTGCATGGACAGAGCGCAGGAAATTCAGATCGGCTCCCTGGGCATCCTTGAATTTGCTCCAGGCTACTACTCTTACACCGGCTCGGCGCGAGGTCCAGGCGGACTGAAGCGGGTGGACAGACACATTCGGGTTCTCCAGGGCCAAAAGAAAACCAGGAGATGGCATATCGATTATCTTCTGCCCTATACGAGCTTTCTGCAGGCGTTCGTCACCAAAACAACGCAGGATCTGGAGTGTCAGATCGCCGCACGTATTGGAGAGCGGCTCGCGCCGATTCGTGGCTTCGGTTGCACAGATTGCTGTTGCATAAGCCATCTGCACCATTCGGATGACTTGCCAAGAATGCTGGATATAGTATCCAAGGCCCATTCATCTGAATGGCGATCATAAATCAGAGGTATGAAGAGATCGCCGCCAGCCCGAAGGCCATCAGGCTGAGTGGAAGGCTGTATCCCTAATACCATCTCCGCAAATTCTGGCAGGGGATCGCTTGCTATTCCTCTCCAGGAAAGAAGAGCTCTCATGGCTTGCGTTTGCAGCTTTTCCACACTAAGGATCATCTTTTCTCCCCCGGCCTGAGTAACTGGTAAAATGGTCTTTCCGTTCATTCGATTCCACCGAATGACAATGATATAATTTTCCTTCCAAAAGACCTATTGGGTTACTTAGTAATTATATGCTCCGGTTGGGATTTGAACCCAAGTCGAAGGAGTGAGAGTCCTTCATGATTGGCCGAGCTACACTACCGGAGCGCGGATTGGGGGTAGTTGTTACTATCATTTAAGGCTTTTGGCTACGCAAAAAGCAGTCGCAATGAGAGCGCAACGCGCATCTTTCGTGCTGCGGATTTCTAGCCCTGCAAATGCGTCTTCCATGTCTTATCAGGTTGAGATGCAATGAGAAATACTTTTGAGGTGGGACAGTTTGCTCCAGGATCTTCCGGCACTTTTCCACGCTTGCATTCTCTGGTACCAGGCCCAATCGCCGTGAGACGCGGTGGACATGCGTGTCCACGGGCATGAAGGGAAAGCCAAAGGCGAAGAGCAGAACCACCGAAGCTGTCTTGGGACCAACACCAGGAAGGGATACCAGATAGTTCATGGCGTCCTCCTTCCCCACGTCGGCCAGAAAGTCGAGGGTAATCGCGCCGGCATCCTGTTTTATCTTCGAGAGGGTCTCCACTATCCGATGAGCCTTTATCTCAGCCAAGCCACCTGACCTGATGGTGTCAGCAATCGAGTCCTCGGAAGCGGCCACAAGATCCTCATAGTTACAATAGACGTCCTTCAGGCGGCCAAAAGCCCGCAAGCTGTTGGTGTCGCTTGTGTTCTGAGATAGCATGGTCATGACCAGCAGATCGACAGGATCAACCTTCTTGACAAGAGGCTCACCGTAAAGCTCCTCTAAAATCCGAATGCATGCGTTGACCTTCCCTTCATCCATTACTAGATCCACTCTTTCCTGCGGAAATAAGCTAACATAACCACCACAACGAGCAGCATCAATATCAAGACGGCTGGATAGCCCCACGGCGACTCCAGCTCTGGCATAAATCTGAAGTTCATTCCATAGACCCCAGCAAGGAACGTGAGGGGAATGAATATGGTAGAGATGACGGTAAGGAGCTTGATTACCTCGTTGAGCTTATTGCTGAGGCTGGAGAGGTAAGTCTCCAGCAATGAGGCAGACATATCCCGGAAGGTCTCGATGTTCTCTATCACCTGAATGGTATGGTCATAGACATCTCGCAGATAGATCTTCGTGCTCTCGGATACCAGATGCGAGTCAGTCCGCTGCAACCTGCTGATGGCCTCCCTTAGAGGCCAGACCGACTTTCGCATGAACAGCATGTCTCGTTTCAGGTTGTAGATGGTGGGAAGGATTCCTGGCTCGGGATTTGCAACCACCATATCCTCAAGCTCCTCGAATCTTTCTCCGAGCCTCTCCATGATTACAAAATAATGATCGACTATGGAATCCATCATGGAATATGCCAGATAGTCCGCACCTTGTTTCCTTATCTTGCCCCTGGCCATCCTGAGCCGATCCCTGAGAGGATTGAAGACATCGACCTCCTTCTCCTTGAAGGATATGATGAAATTCGAACCAAGGATCATGCTCACCTGATCTACATCGATCTTGGTCTCTCCTAGCGTGTCATCTCCGTTCTCGTTATAGTAGAGCATCTTGAGCACTATGAAGATGTAATCGTCATAATCCTCAACCTTGGGACGCTGATCCGTCAGGATATCTTCAAGAACCAGTGGGTGAATTCCATAACAAGAACCCAGCTTCTCCAGCACTTCCACCTGATGCAGGCCGTCTATGTTGATCCATGTGACTGTGGGCTTCTGCTTGAAAGGGAAACACTCGGTTACGTCTTTTACCTCAACCTCATGATAATTTTGATCATCGTAATCTATGACGGTGATCTTGGGCGCCTCTCCCGTTTTCCCGCAGGTCAGATGTAGGTCGGGGCCATTCAAGCTAGCTGCTTCTCCTGATCGATCCAAGATACGCTCTCCATGATCTTAATCTTGCAATCTATTTTACTGCTCCTGAGACCAAAGGGCTCGCTGCGCGTTACAAATGCTCGTGACCACTTGTGGTAGTACAGGCGATGGCATTGAATGTCTTGCCATTTATATATTTTCCTGTGAGTCGAGCCATTTATCCTATGTCTGCCTCCTCCACAACCTCGCGCGGAGCAAGCATTAGCTCATTGAATAGCAGGATCTCAATCACCTGAGCCACATAGCGCCTCTGTTGGTATCTTTGTATATCCTGATTCATCCGCAGCTCGGCATCAACCTGGACTCTTATCAATGTGAGCCTCATGTCTCTTTGGTCTTCCTCATTAAGGCATAGAGCGCAGATCTCTTTTAAAAGCCAGGGAAGCCTCATGGGATTTCGCAAAGCTCGGGCCACGAGAAGAACGTAACCTTTCGGTTCTCTGACCTCATCTGCTCCTATGAGCAGCCTGAGATCGTCGGCTGAATACTTCTCGCCATCAATAGTTATAATATCGTTCAAAGTATATCACCTTGGATTATCTTCTCGCAGAGCCTGAGATCCTCGACCACGTTTACATTCACCGCCAGCTCGATCCTATCGAGAACCAAGTGAAAATCCTCCTGCTCCAATTCGATATCTTCTCCATCCAGCACGTTAATTCCCGATGGAACGATGAGCTGTCCCTTGTAATTGAATAGGGAATCTGGCCTGCGTCCCAGGCGGCTGTGCAGACTTAATGGCGTGTGCGTGGAGAGCGCAGGCTCTGGCCGTTGGTCGTATATCTCGATGATCTCGTCAATCAGATCAGCAGTGACAAGTGGAAGATCAGCCATGATTATCATTATGGGCTGGGTGACGCCTGCAGCCTGGACGGCGCAGATCATATCCGTCACGAAGCCTCTTCCCTCAGTCTCCACAACATTTAGCTCCTTTTCCAAAGCCCACTTTCGTGTGTTCGGCACGTGATCAGTGGTGGCCACAAAGATCCTCTGCACGGAGCTGTTCTCCAGCGCCATGGTTACATAGTCGATTAGAGGTCTTCCGAAGAGGGTTACCAGCGGCTTTTCGCCCATCTTGAGCCTGGAGCCGCGGCCTCCAGCCATTACCAGAGCGTCCAGGGCAGTACACCTCCAAAGGCAAGGGCCGCAGCCAAAGCCACCAGGCGGCAGATCTCGTTGCTCGCGCCGATGCAGTCGCCAGTAGCTCCTCCAAAGTTCCTCTTAGCCACTAAGACCACGTAGAGAGCAGCCAATTGAGAGATGCCCAATGTGGCCAGGCCCAGGGGACCCAAAGCTGCAGCGCAGACGATCGCTGATATGGCAAGGCCGATGAGGAACTGCACCCCACCCGTCCGCTCAATCATGATCTGTCCAAATCCCTTCTGCAGAGATCGAGAGAATGCGGCAAAGGTGATCATGGCCTCCTTGGCACAGACCTCTGCTGCCAGCAGGGCCAGAGGCAGAAGGCCCTTAGCGGTATCGGTGATGATGGCGAAGGTGGCCAGCAAGAGCACTGCGATGAATATCGCACCTCCTGTGCCCAAGGAGACGTCCTTCATGGCCTGTACCTTCTTTTCCAGTGTGCCGTGGGCAATCACGCCATCTCCAAAGTCAGCCAGACCGTCGATGTGGTTTATGCCGCAGAGCTTGTAGATGGCTATTATCACAATTATGGCTACCAGGTTGGCAGGCAGGGCCAGAGCCGCGACGTATGCTACAGTGCCGAGGACTGCGCCCAGAACCAGGCCTACCACTGGGAACACATAAACGTGCTTCATCAGGGCTTCCACGCCCTCCATGGAGATGCCTACCGGTATTGTGGACAACCATCCGAAGCCGGACTTCAGCGCGAAGAGCAATCCTTTCAGTCTGATACCGCCCTTGTATACATATTTGCAGAAATGCCTCCGATGAGGCCTGCAATCACATCGTCCATAAACGGTCCCAGGGTGGATAGAATTCCTGGCTTTGCTTTATCATATCGAACGTATTCGAACAACCCTTTGTAGCCGCCTACGTACTTGGCAATGGCCAGGCCCAGCACCTCATCCGCAATGAGACAGGTCAAGTCGTTCTCATAATCGGATTGCTCCAGATTGGGCAGGCTGCATTTGGCCCCTTCCGCCTCCAGGAGAACTCCCGCGTAGATGAGAAGCGCGAGATTTGGATCGGAGAGCGCCAGATCCATCTCAGAACGAAATTTGGCTTCAGCCTTTTCGCGCGTCTCCACACCTGGATGAGGGAAATACAGATCCAGTGCCGCAGAGACTATCCTATCCTCCGTTATTCCCATGCTCTTCAGCACGTCTATGATATCCATTTTGGCCATGATACGCCCTGAAAGGAGGCTTCAGGATAAAAGAATATCTCGCGAAGTTATTTAAGGTCCAATGATCGATATAGACAGGGGAACTTCATGAAGACCATGGTCAAGATTTTCGTCGATCACGAGCATCTGGTTCGTGTAATAAACACCCTAACGGAGCTGGGCATCACGGGGTTTTACCTCATAGAGTATCAGGGCATGGCGCCCAAGACCTGGAAGAGCTTCCGTCTGAGCGAGGACCCGAATATGACCCTGGCGGCTATTCGCAATCATTCTGAGCCGGGCGTGATGGTGAACACTGTAGTGAGCTCAAACGAGTGCGAAAGGATCATCAAACGACTCCAGGAAGCTTTAAAAGGAATAAGGTACACGATCATCGGGCACAAAGTTACATCTATAAAGGTAAAAGGAGACTAATTGTTTATGCAAAACCTCAAGGATGAAGTTGAGATCGCCCTAGAACGGATCAGGACAGGCCTGCGGGTGGATGGTGGAGATGTTCAGCTCGTGGATATCGATGAAGGGATTGTCAAGGTGAAGCTGCAGGGTAGCTGTGCAGGCTGTCCCTTCTCGCAGATGACTCTGAAGAACTTCATCGAAAAAGAGCTCAAGAAGAACGTTGCAGGTGTGAAAGGCGTGGTGTCCGTTTAGAGGACACTTATTTAGAGGACACTTAATCTGATATTTAGGAGTTAGTTTATGTTTCCAACTAAAAAAGTGCAGAGTTTGGTCGGCAGTAAGATCCAAGTCGAGATGAAAGGGTCACCGCGTTATATCCTTGAAGGAGTTCTCAATAGCGTTGATGAGTATCTGAACCTTCACCTCCTGGAGACGGTAGAGCTGATCGGTGGCGAGAAGACCCGGTCTCTTGGTTCTGTTATCCTCCGTGGTAATAATATAATTCTCATAAGTCCTGTTGAGTAAAGGAGATGGGGATGTCTGTGGAGCAGGCGCTGGATTACATAAAGTCGCATTCAGAGGGGGTCTTGCAGAGCGATCTTTGGAAAGCTCTGAAGATCGACTCTCGCAAATGCTCTCGCATCGTAGCCAAGCTCCTCAAGGATAATCTCATCACCAGAGAGCAGGAGTCTGTCAACGGCATCAGAACTTATCGCCTTTTTCATGTCGAGAAGACCCGTGGCAGACGTTTTGGGCCTTTACTGGCAATGGACTCCTTTGAGCCCTGCGCAGGCTGCATTGATGAGTGTGTTCCTGAACACTGTGCCAAGCTCAGTGAGTGGATCTTCTCCATTGTACTGGGCGCGGAGGGCGAGGCGGCAAGAGATAAGATGTACAAAGAAAAATATAAGGAGAAATATCCAGAGACCTGAACAAGGCACTTTTTTTAGGATACAATCTTATTCAGGTACTTATCTGATCCGCGCCAAATCCCTTCTTCACCAAGATGTCTTTTATCCTCTGAATATGGTTGCCCTGCAGCTCGATCAGGCTCTCCTTCACAGTCCCGCCACAGGCCAGCTTGGACTTTAGATGTGTGCACAGCTCCTGCAGATCAATCTCATGGGGATCAATGCCTTGGATGACTGTCACCTCTTTTCCATACCTGCGTTTTTGGACCTTCACCGCTATCCTCTGCTGCTCCTTGGCAACC